>JBIIMH010000086.1:0-7078 GCA_044338095.1 Rariglobus sp.
AGAAGCCGTGCGATACCAACCGAGCGTGGTATTGTTATCGTGAGTGCCTGGGTAAACAACGGAGTTAGCCGTGAGGTTGTGTGGTAGGTAACAGTTCTTGGCGTCGCCCCCGAAGGCGAATTGGAGAATAGTCATGCCGGGCAGCCCCGTGGCTGCGCGCAAGTCGCGCACCGATTGAAACAAGTCGCCCAAGTCCTCGGCGATCATGCGCGCCTCGGGTAGGGCGGCGTGGACGGCGGCAAAGAACTTGAGGCCCGGGCCCTGTTTCCATTCGCCCGTTTTGGCGGTTTTTGACGTCGCGGGAATTGACCAGTAGGTGTCAAAGGCGCGGAAGTGATCGATGCGCACGATATCACACAGGGCGAAATTTGCCTTCAATCGGCTGATCCACCACGCGAAGCCTTCGGCGGCATGCGCCGACCAATCATAAAGCGGGTTGCCCCAAAGCTGGCCATCGGCTGAGAAATAGTCCGGTGGCACGCCCGCAACCGCGAGCGGCACGCCGGTCTTGGAATCGACATGGAATAGCTGTGGCGCAGCCCAAACATCGGCGCTGTCGCGGGCCACAAAGATAGGCGCATCACCAATAATCTCGATACCCAGCGACTTTGCATGGGCACGCACGCGAGTCCATTGGCCAAAGAACAAGTACTGGAAAAAAGCGTGCGCCTCGGCGCGAGCGGCGACTGTTTTAGCTAGCGCGGATTTCTTGGCTTTGGCAAAAAAGCGGACCTCAGCGGGCCATTCCCACCAAGCGGCGCCCTCAAAGTGGTCCTTTAACCCCAAAAACAGCGCATAAGGCTCAAGCCAGGACCGATGCGTGTGTTTAAACGCTTCAAAATCACCGAAGGGCAGGGCCGCTTTTCGTCCCTGGGCGACAAACGCGCTGAACGCTTTGAAAAGGAGGGGGAACTTGGTGACATACAACCAACCGTAATCCACGTGATCGCGGGGTAACTGGCGCACGTCATCCATGTCGGCGTCCGCGAGTAAACCGCAGTGAACAAGAGGGTATAGATCTACCAGGTAAGGATTTCCGGCGAAGGCCGAGAAGCACTGATAGGGGGAATCCCCATAGCCGGTCGGCCCCAGCGGGCAAATTTGCCATTGGCGAATCCCGGCATCGTGCATGAAGCCGAGCAGGGAATGAACCGAGCCATCCAGCACGCCGATGCCCTGATCGTTGGGCAAAGCGGTGGGGTGAAGGAGAACGCCGGAGGAGCGTGTTTGGAGCCAGGAGAAGAGAGGAGAATTCAAGGCGCACAAGGGCTTAAAACGGCGGGATTTTGCCCCGCGCACTGATTAGACATAATGTTTATTGTGCGATTTTCTATTTGAGGCGAAGTCATTGCACAGAGGTCAGGTCAGAGAATGGGAACCGTTTAAAGCCGATCGACACACTGGTCCGCAACTGCGCTGAGTCGAATGAAAACGACTCGGCTCAAACGGCTCGAAACCAATTTAAGCAGAACAGTATAAGCAATCGGTCGCCGACTCAAAATCGGCCGGTTTTCTTTTCCAGGGGCATTAACCCCATGGAAAAGAAGCGTAATTTGATCCGAGTTTACTCGGCTCCACCGGATAAAAAGTCGCGAACCACGGCAGAAACCTGATCGCGAGGTACTTCCATTTCGGTGCGTGCAGCAAGATCGCGAACTTTGACCACGCCTTTAGCCAATTCCTCGCCACCATAGATCAACGCCAACTTGGCACCTGACTCGCCTGCCGCCTTAAACTGCTTACCGAAGGCGACCTCTTTAAGCGGATAATCTACGCGGAAACCATCGGCTCGCAGCGACTGGATGTCGGCAAACGCCACAGCACGCTCCGCTTCGCCACCAATCACTGCGTAAACATCGGTCGACTGGGAAACGACTGGAGTGAGCCCGCGTTGCTCCAGTAGCAGCGCAAAAGTCATGTCACCCATGCCAAAACCTACGGCCGGCATGTCGCTATAACCTAGCTTGCTAATTAAAGTGTCGTAACGCCCGCCGCCAGCGAGAGCCCGTAATTCTCCTTTGCGGTCAAAGGCCTCGAAAACGAAGCCCGTGTAATAAGCCAGACCTCGGACCACGCCGAGGTCCACTTCGACAAATTTACCGAGGCCCATCGCGGAAAGGTTCCCCAAAAGCTTACGCCAATCACTCAAACGCGCGCTGAGTTTATCGCCTGGAATTGATGCCACTGCGGCTTCAAGCGCCGCTAGCGTTTTGATCTGCAGAAACGCCAGTACTTGCGCTTTGAGTTCCGGCGCGATTTCGCCAAACGCGGCGGTATAATCCTTGAATGCGTCGTCCCCGAGTTTTTCGAAACGATCCACCGCACCGAGGATAGCACGGGTACGCGGCTCATCTAGACCGAGCGCCTCCAGGTAATAAAACCAGAGATTACGATCACTCAGACGCACATAGAAATCCTCCGCGGTTAACCCGAAGGAACCGAAACACTGGATGAGCAAGGCGATCAACTCGGTTTCCGCCTCGACGCCAGGCTCGCCGAAAATGTCGGCGTTAAGCTGGAAAAAGCAGCGACCGCGGCCCTTTTGCATGCGCTCGTAACGATAGAATTCGGCGATGCTAAACCACCTGATGGGACGCTTGAGAGAGTTGGCTTTTTCCCCAACCAGGCGGCACACGGTGGGAGTCATTTCTGGGCGCAAAGCAACTTCGCGTCCGCCCTTGTCCGTGAAGCTAAACAACTGGCCCTCGATCTCGTCGCCCGACTTGGTTTTGTACAACTCGAGCGGCTCAAGCACCGGCGCGTCATATTCGTGAAAGCCGTAGGTCGACGCAGCCTGCCGCCACAGGCGGAAAATGTGATTCCGACGCGCCAAAGCATCGGGATAGAACTCACGGAAACCGGGCAATGATTGGAACTGGGCCATGGAACCGCAGACGTTGGAAACCGACGAAGCCCAGGGCGATTCTAAAAACACTCAGTAATCGCCTGCGGGCGGCCCATTGCAATGATACACAAACGCAACTTTTCCGGTCCCCCACTTCTGTGGGCTTGATTGCGCTAACGGCCCTCACCAACTTCACCGCCTTCATGAAAAAAGCACTTATCACCGGTATCACAGGACAAGATGGCTCATACCTCGCCGAGCTGTTGCTCGCCAAGGGCTATGAGGTTCACGGCGTTATTCGTCGCTCCTCGACGTTTAACACTAGCCGTATCGACCACCTTTACAGTGATCCGCACCTGAACGGCGTGCGTTTGTTTCTGCACTACGGTGACCTCGCTGATTCCGTTCAGATGGTGAAACTGCTTTACCAGCTCCAGCCCGATGAGGTCTACAACCTCGGAGCCCAGTCGCACGTTCGCGTCTCGTTCGATGTTCCTGAATACACCGGAGACGTAGTCGGCCTCGGTGCCCAACGCATTCTTGAGGCAATCCGCGAGGCCGGGTTGGTTAAAAAAGTCCGCTATTACCAAGCCTCGTCCTCCGAGATGTATGGCAAAGTTCAAGAGGTTCCCCAGACCGAAAAAACCCCGTTCTGGCCGCGTTCGCCCTATGGCTGCGCCAAGATGTATGCGTACTGGCTTACGGTTAACTACCGCGAGTCCTATAATCTCCACGCCTCAAACGGCATTCTCTTTAATCACGAATCCCCTCGCCGCGGCGAGACGTTCGTCACCCGTAAAATCACCCGCGCCGTTGGCCGCATTAAGCTCGGCCTGCAAGACGCCATCTACCTCGGCAACCTCGATGCTCAGCGCGACTGGGGGTACGCCAAGGAATACGTCGAGATGATGTGGATGATGCTCCAGCAGGACCAGCCGGACGACTACGTGGTCGGCACCAATGAAACGCACAGCGTCAAAGAATTCTGCCAAGTCGCCTTCGCCCGCGCTGGGCTGGATTGGGAGAAGTACGTTAAATACGACGCCCGTTATGAGCGTCCGGCTGAAGTGGAGTTGCTCATTGGCGACCCCGCAAAGGCCAAGAAACAACTCGGCTGGGAGCCGAAGGTTCGATTCAAGGAACTCGTCGAGTTGATGGTCGATCACGACATCGAACTCGCCAAGCGTGAGGCCCAGATTTCCAAGCTGCCCCCGCTCTGATTTCCGCAACCGCGCCGCGTCATGAAATACTACATCGCAGGACATCAAGGAATGGTGGGTTCGGCGCTGGTTCGCCGCCTGCAAAGTGAACCCGGTTCCGAGATCGTGGTGCGTACGCGGCGCGAACTCGACCTCACCTCACAGGCGGCCGTAGAGGCGTTTTTCGCCCAAGAAAAACCAGATGTGGCGATCATCGCGGCTGCCAAAGTCGGCGGTATTCACGCCAACAACACCTACCCCGCCGACTTTATCTTCGAGAACCTAATGGTGGCGGCCAACACCGTGCACGCCGCGTACCGGCACGGGGTTAAAAGACTGCTGTTCCTTGGCAGCTCGTGCATCTACCCGAAGCTCGCGCCGCAACCAATGCGGGAGGATTGCCTGCTCACCAGTGCGCTCGAGCCGACCAACGAGGCCTACGCCATCGCCAAAATAGCCGGCCTGAAACTATGCCAGTACTACCGTAAGCAGCACGGTGTTCTATTTCACTCGGCGATGCCCACCAATCTCTACGGGCCGGGTGACAACTATCACCCGCAGAACTCCCACGTATTGCCCGCACTGATTCGTCGCTTCCACGAGGCCCGTGCCACGGGCAAGTCCGAGGTGGTCGCCTGGGGAACCGGCACGCCGATGCGTGAATTTCTTCACGTAGATGACTTGGCCGACGCTTGCGCATTCCTGCTCAAACAAGACAACCCGCCCGACTGGATCAACGTGGGAACCGGCACCGACGTGACCATCAAGGAGCTCACCGAGTCGGTCGCCACTGCCACGGGTTTTAGTGGCAAGATTACCTGGGATGCATCCAAGCCCGACGGCACGCCGCGCAAGCTCATGGACGTATCCAGGCTCTCCGGACTGGGATGGTCAGCACGTATCGCCTTACGCGACGGCCTGGCGCAAACCTACGCTGCGTTCCTGGCTGAACGATCCGCAGGCACGCTGCGTCAATGATTCGAAACGGTAGAGCCCCGGCGATATCCGGGGCTACAACCTCATAACCGGCCGATGGGGCTACAACTTCGCCGCCGCCGCCTCGTCCACCAGCCAAACCACTCGATCGGCGCAGGTTTTAAGGATTTGCGATGGCACGTTCGTGGGATCGTACGGCCCACGCATGACACGCTGCAAGGCCTCGGCTTTACCTGCACCGAGAGTCATCACGACAATCAATCCGCACTGGCGCAGTCCGGTCGGAGTAATGGTCAAGCGCCAGCCCTTCCCTGGGACTTCCTGACCGCCGAAGGGCAGGCCACCGTCGTCAATTAATAGCGGCGTGCCAGAGAATAGCGAAGCGGTGTGGCAATCGTCACCCATGCCGAGAAAACACACATCATAGGCGCGTCCGGGACCGGCGAGAATCAACAGGGTTCGGCGGTAAGCCTCAGCCGCTTCAGCAACGGGCCAAGCGACCATCCACGGATGGCGACGATCGGTGGGCACCTCCAGCGGCGCGAGAAACTGTCGCTCGGCGTTACCGAAATTACTCTCGGAACTGCTCAAAAGGACGTGCCGTTCGTCACTCACGGTCCACTCAATCGCCGCGGCCTCAGTCGGGGTGATCTTACGGCCTGTAACCACCCACTGATACCACTCTTTGGGCGTCCCGCCACCGGTGAGCGCCCAAAGGAAGCGGGAACGCGAGGTCTTTACGCGAGCCTTGAGCCCAAAATCCAGTGCCTGCTGAAATAGCTCCTGCTTGGCACCTACAAAGACTTGTCCGTAATCAGACTTAATTTCGCGCATAGTGTATTTTTAAAAATCAAACTGAGCGGACGGCTAACGGTGAATTAGAAGAACATCGCCTCCCCAAGGGCTGCCTCGGGGCTGAGCAGACTGACCGTAGTCGGTAAATGGGTCGTACCGGTGCCAAAATCCGCCGTGAAAGACCCGCTGCCATGCGCCAAATCACCGCGCCAGTTAAACTGATGCGCATTGCTGTAGTTGAAAACCAACTCGAATGAACCGCCCTCGGTGCACTCCTTGAGTTCAACCTGGACGTCCTTGGAACCGCAATTGCCTAGGCGACTTTGCAGCCACGTCGCCAAAACGCGTGCTTCGGCCGCAACCGCAGGCTGGTGGCTTAAGCTCACCCCGCGCAGCCCGTCGATAATGGAGACCGGTGAATAGGCGCTGAGGAACTGGGCGATGGACTGGCGCACGGGTAGCAAGCGCGCGTACGCGAGATCTCGAACAAGCTCGGGCTTGGGCCAGGCGAACGTCAGGGCGTCGGCAGGTGTAATCGCGCTATCCAAGATAACCCGCTTCGAGCGGTTGAGCAGGTACTTGAATTGGCTGATACGCGCGCTGGAGATGAAACGGTGAGGCCAGTAGTAGAGCGGCAGGTCGGAGGACAGGCAGATGGAAACCTGGTTTTCGACAAAGGGCCGGGCCGAAAACGGGTAGTTGAGCATCACAAATTCGCAGCAACGGGTGTCACCCTTTGACTTCCCTAGATGACACTCGCCGTAAATCTTCGCGCGCATTTCAGTCGTGGCGACTTCATCGGGCATCGGACACAGAACGACCACGCGACAGGGGTACCGGCGTGAAAAACGCACGGCGATCTGGAACTGTTCCAAGGCGTCTTCAACTGTGGTGTGCAGACCCAGTTGGACGACAAAGTTAACCTGAGTGGCCTTGGCGTTGTCGTGCGCAGGCGCCGCCCCACCCTCGGCAGCCACATCGCTCCACATGCGCGTCATGCTCTTCTTGATTGTTCCGACCGGAACTTCGATACCAGGCAGGGCGTTGAAAATTTCAGACATCGTGAAGGTAGGCTGCTGATCCCGATTGTGAGCCGAGCCGGATTATCCGGCTCGACTAACGCAAGAGGAGAACTGGTTTGTTCTTTTGAAGTTTGGGCGATGGGAATTCTCGCCACAGGCGGGGATTAGGGCTGGCGCCAGAGGTGATTATTCTTGGCCAAGAGGGCGTCGGCATCGGCGGGCCCCCAAGAGCCCGCGGGGTAGTTGTCCATACCCACCCGACCTGCGGCGGCCCATGCTTC
>JBIIMH010000087.1:0-7058 GCA_044338095.1 Rariglobus sp.
GAGCGTAATCAAGTCCTGATCCATCAGGGTCACGTGAAGGGCGCTCTTTACCCCGGCCTGTGCCACCCCGGGGTTGTTTTGCAGGTAGCCTTGCGCTGCCAGGGTGACCTTGGGGCCGAGCACAATGCTATGCGCCACCGTGCCTAGCGGGGGAAGGCCGATAGGTTCCTCGTCGTCGATGGTGCCCATGGATTTTTCGCCCAACATGAGCTTGTGGGTGGAACTGCTCGCCACCAGCGGCACCATGTTGGGGTTGGTAAAACTCACCCTGAGCACACCGTGCTCGCCGGTCATACCCAAACCCTCGATGCGCGCAGTGGGGGGCACAATTTCGGCCTGCTGACCTGTTCGGCAGCCACCCAAACCCAACACCAACGACAACCCAACGAGATGAATCCCGGTGCGCATGGGACGCAATCAACGCGTCCCGCCCACGGGCGCAAACGAGGCACTGGGATTTCCCTAAAAAAGGGCCAGCGCTTTGGCGCTTTCCAGCGCCACCCAACCCGCACCCAGCGCTGCCGTCAGCATGGCCACGCCACGGGTGAGTTTTTGCAGGCGCAAGCGCCGGTCATAGCGGTCGGAATTGCGGCTGGGGCGGCCCTGCACCGCCATAAAACTGACGAATTTGCCGTTGCGCACGGGCGTGTTCCAGTCGCGCTCATCCCGCCCCAAGCCGCCAATGAAGGTCGGCAGGCGGAGATAGCGCAGGAGTTGGAGCAAGGCACGAATCACGATCCACTCAACATCGGCGCGTCTGGCACAATCTCAAGGGGGAACTCGGCGGCACGCTCATTTTAACCGTTAATTCGCAGGCCCGCCGCAGCTCTCCCCAACGGCGGTTAACGTGGGGTCTGAAGCGGCTGAAAATTTGAGTGGTTTTCCGGCGGCAGACTGGCAATTTCGGCCGCTTTAACGACCGCCATGCACCACTTCCACTACACCGCCTCCAAGCTTCACTGTGAATCCGTCGATCTCGCCGAGATCGTCCACCTCTACGGCACGCCGACCTACGTCTACAGTGCCGCAACCATGGCGGACAACTACAACCGCCTCGCCAAAAGCATGGCGGGATTGGACTTGCAGATCTGTTACGCGATGAAGGCCAACTCCAACATCGCCCTGCTGCGGCATTTTTCCAACCTCGGCGCAGGCTTCGATTTGGTCAGCGGCGGCGAGATCCAGCGCGTGCTGGCGGCGGGCGCCAACGTGAAGACCAGCGTGTTCGCAGGCATCGGCAAAACCGAGGCGGAGATCCAGCTCGCCCTCGAAAACGGGATTTTCTCGTTCCACGTTGAGAGCGAGCCGGAGTTGGCGCGCATCAACCACGTCGCCGGCAAACTGGGCGTGAAGGCGCCGATCGCCATCCGGGTGAATCCCGATGTGGACGCCAAAACCCACGCCAAAATCACCACCGGCAAGAGTGACAACAAGTTTGGCATCCCGCTGCAAAACGCCGCCTCCGCCTACGCCGCCGCCGCCCAGTATCCGCACATCACCATCAAGGGCGTGCAGATGCACATTGGTTCGCAGCTCACCTCGGTCGCCCCGTTCGTCGAGGCGGTGAAAAAAATCACGCCGTTCGTCGAGCAGCTCAAGGCCACCTACGGCATCACCTATTTCTCCATCGGCGGGGGCATGGGCATCGTTTACAAGGACGCGCTCGCCAGCGGCCAGCAGGCGTGGTGGGACGCGCAACCCGTTGAGCAGCGCCCGCTCACCCCGGAAATCTACGGCGAGGCGCTGGTGCCGTTGCTCCAGCCGCTGGGCCTGAAGATCGTGCTCGAGCACGGGCGCTTCATGGTGGGCAACGCCGGCGCGCTGATCGCCGAGGTCGAGCACCTCAAGCAGGGCGCGAGCAAAAACTTCCTCATCGTCGACGCCGCCATGAACGACCTGGTGCGCCCGGCGATGTACGACAGTTACCACGAGATCGTGCCCTTGCAGCGCGACACCACCCGCCGCGCCCTGGTGGCGGACGTGGTCGGCCCGATCTGCGAAAGCGGCGACTGTTTTGCCAAGGACCGCCAGTTGCAGGCCGTCGGCGAGGGTGAACACATCGCCTTCCTGAGCGCCGGCGCCTACGGCTTCACCATGGCCAGCCGCTACAACACCCGCTCGATGGCCGCCGAAGTAATCGTCCAAGGGGCAACCTTCGAGTTGATCAACGCCCGCGAAACCTTCGCCCAGCAAATCGCCAACGAGACGATTCCGGCGTTCTTGAAGAGCTGAGCGGTTAACTGCCGGCCAACACCGGTGCCGCCCGGCGCGCGTGATAATGCCCGTGAATCGGGCGCACGCGGTTGGGGTCGGCGAGGGCAGCCTCAATCTCGGCGCGCTCGGCGAGCACGCCCCAGAGCGGTTGAGGCAGAGTTGGAATGAGGAAAAACACGTCGCGGGCGCGGCGGTTCCAGCGCTCGCCCAGGCGGGTAAAGTCATCGGGGTGCACCGCTCCCCGGCATTGCGTCGCCCCGCACAAGCAGGGGAACGGCACCAGCGGGTTGAGCGTGCCGTAGTCATCGGTGAGCTCCTCGCCGGCGGCGATGTCGCGCACGGCCAGCTCGAAATCGTAGCCCAGGCTCAGGCAGTTGGCGGCACAGGAGTGGTTAAAAAACCGCCCGTGGTCCCAGCACAGGATGTGGCGGCCGCGGGCGTCGATGTAGGAATACTTTTCCAAGGCCGACTGGGCGTGCGCCGGCAAGGCGGCGACCTGGGCCGCAGTGAACTTCTGGTCAAGCGGGTCGAGCGCCCAGACGATCGTGCCCTTGGGCAGCGCACGGGTGGCGAAAACGCCCCAGCCAATGTGATCGTTAACAAAGCGCAGTTCGGTGTCGGGATGAACCATACAAGGACGGGGACGGGTGGGTGGTGGTGGGCTTGACAAGCACGCAGGAAGCCAACCCAGCGGGCCGGCGGCTGGGGTTTATAACAAAGTTTGTAATCAGGGGGCATGGGGCGGATAACCCAGAGAAATGTCCCGCAGTGTTGTCCTTCATCCCACCTTGCGCTGCACGCGCTGCCAGCAGATCCCGCGCTGGTGCGTGTGCGAGGGGCTGCGCGGGGTGGATTGTCCGCTGGCGGTCGATGTGCTCATGCACACGCGCGAGTTTTACCGGCCCAGCAGCACCGGGCACCTGATTCAGCGCGTGGTCGCCGGGGCGCGCACCCACGTTTACCGCCACGACGCGGTGCCGCCGCTCGCGCATGTCGTCCGGCCGGACAAACAGCTCTGGGTTCTGCATCCCTTGGGCGAGCCGATGCCCGCGGACGTGGCGCCGGAGCAGTTGCAGGTGATGCTGCTCGACGGCAGCTGGGGCGAGGCGGCCGACATGAAAAAGGACGTCGAAAGCTGGGGCCGGCGGGTGAGCCTGCCGATAACCGGCAAAAGCCGCTACTGGCTGCGCACGCAGCAGGGCGAGCGGCAGTTTTCCACAGCCGAGGCGCTGCTGTTCGTGCTGGCTGCGCTTGGTCTGCACCGCGAACACGCGGCGCTGAGCCTGCAGCTGGAGTTGCACGTTTATGCGGGGTTGTGCACGCGCGGCCAGACGGTGATGGCGGCGGATTTTTTGGCGACCTCGCCGTTGCGCCTGGAGCTACCCGAGGTGATTGCGCGCATGCACCCGCAAACCCGGCCCGAAAAACAGGCGTTCGCCGCGCTCATGGCCGAGCGACTGGCCAACGCCCGCGTGCATCAGGGTGGTTGAGGGGCTGGGCTGGGCGAGCGGTTGCAAGAGCGTGTGGCCGTTGAGCGGGAACTTCCCTCGACGCGGCGTTGCGGTTTACACGGCGATACGTCCTTTAGGCGCATGAACTGCTCACCGCTTCCCATCCTTTATGTGAAAACCGGCTGCCCTTGGTGCACCGAGGTCATTAGCTTCTTGGCTACACACGGCGTACCTTATCGGGAGCAAAATGTCAGCGTGGACAGCGCGGCGCTCGCAGCGATGGTCAAAAAATCCGGCCAGTCCAAGGCACCCACGCTCGACTGGCACGGAAAGATACTGGCCGATTTCGGCGTGGCCGAGCTGGTGCCATTCCTTCATGCTCAGGGCGTGGAGCTGGAGGACAGTTGAGGGTAAGCGAAGCGCTTTCCAGCGCCACATCGTGACGAAGCGCGGGCAAAAACAGGAAAGTAACGGCGCATAAAGTAGCGCATCCTTTCCATCGGGCTACGGGTTACAGAACAAAACCTGGTTCATAGGAGTTTGCGGTGGGTAATGAACTAGAAAACCAGCCCGTCGGGGGGGGGGGACAGCGCCGAGCCGGAACGCCGACACTGAGCTGCCTACCGGTCGTGCGCTTTGACGGCCCAATAAAGCCTAAAAGTACAAACCCACTGGCATTATAATGCTAATATGTTTCAACCCTTAGTGCCATGCGTCCACGGGGTGTTTTTTGCAGCTAAGCGGTTCCGTGTTCATCGTTGCTATTACAGGGCTTCAGGATGAACCACTTTAACTGTTTTACCGACAGGCCGCTTACCAAATAACTCCCCGCCGCCGACTCATTTCCCGCATCCATGAAATTCGCCAACCCTAAAGCCGATGTCTATGTCCCCGGTGGCGCGCTCACGCCCGCCGCTGCGCTCGCCACGGTCACCCACCTGTGCATCGGCGCGCACCAGGACGACATCGAAATCATGGCCCACGCAGGCATCTGCGACTGCCTCGAAAACCCCGGTAAAGCCTTCGGCGGGGTGGTCGTCACCAACGGTGCCGGCTCCTCGCGTACCGGCCCCTTCGCCGCCTACACCGACGAGCAGATGCAGGACATCCGCCGTCTCGAACAGCGCAAAGCCGCCGACCTGGGCCGCTACGCAATCCAGATTCAGCTCGCCCACCCCAGCGCCGAGGTAAAGCGCCCGGGACAACCCGGAGTCGCCGCCGACCTGCTGGCTATTTTCGCCGGCTGCCAGCCCGAGGTGGTTTATCTGCATCAACTCGCCGATAAACACGACACCCACATCGGCGTGCTGGCGCGGTGCCTGGAGGCGATTCGCACGCTGCCCCTGGAACGCAGGCCGCGCCGCGTGCTCGGCTGTGAAGTCTGGCGCGACCTCGACTGGATGATCGACGCCGACAAGGTGGCGCTCGATTCCGGCCGCCGGCCCGAACTGGCCCTCGATCTGTTAAAAGTCTTCGATTCCCAAATCAGCGGGGGGAAACGCTACGACTTGGCCACGATTGGGCGGCGATCGGCCAACGCAACCTACCACACCTCGCACGCCTCCGACAAAACCGAAGGCATCACCTGGGCGATGGACCTGACCCCGCTGGTGAGCGCGGCCACCCTCGATCTAACCGGCTATGTGCAGGGCTATATCGAGCGCTTGCGCGCCGACGTTACCGGTCGCATTCAGCGGCTGGGGTGAGCTAGGCCGCTTAAACGGCCAAGCCGCGCCACTTTTCGGGCCGCGACATTCGCCCCTTTAGAGCATTTTACGCGGCAGTGTAGCCGCAAAAGAACGGGGAACGCATAGAAATACAGGATTTATTCTTTGCGCTCGTTGCGCTCTGGGCTGTTGACCGCCGGAGATGCAATCAATGGGCCACTGTCCGGGCTCACTATCCGCAACAAACCTCCCGGGGCCAAGACGAAGAGCGTACTCAAGCTCTTCCCCGACAAGCGCAAACTCCTGTTCGTTGTCACGACGGAGAAGTCATGAAAAAGGTGTCGATGATAACACAAATCTTGCTCCCTTCTTTTTTGCTTTAACAGCAGGTTTCGAATAAATATAACAAATACTAATACGCATCAATAGTGGTAGCACAGCCACCTGCCTTGTCCTTATAATTTTTTCATAATGAACTATATAACTCTGTATCTTGTCCTTTTCCTGCCTCTTGTGTCGCTCGGCTCGCTCCACGCCGCTCCCCCAAAATCCAACAACGCGGTTTTCTCCGGCGACAGCACCCCCAACACGCCCGCCTCAGATGCGCTAGATCCGGCTGCATGGGGCGGGGGGGAGCTGCCGAAAGAGACCGACGATGTGGTCATCCTTGACGATTACAGGCTGACGAGCCCCAAAGGCGTTGTTCGCATGAAATCGCTCATGAGCAGTGAAGACGGGGCGATAGCGATCGCTGCGGGAAGCCTCTTCGTTGCAGAAAACATGACTTTAAATTCCAGACTGGATCTTCAATCCAGCTTGTCCAATCTGGCGGTGGGCGGGGACGTGTTTATTGAACGCCAAGGTCGGATTTTATTTTTTGGAGGGCTGGCCATTGATCCTGACACTCTCTTTCCAGCCCCGCGTTTTGTGGCTAAAACGCTTGATGTAGATTCCTTTGCTATCCTGGGCCTGGTCTGGTTCAGTGGGCAGCCAATTGCAATGTTGGGCGGGGACGTTCCTTATATTCGGCTTTCAGGGAGTGCGACTTTTGGCGACTGGACTTCGTTCCGAATTCAATGCCGTGGAGATGCGGATGATTTACTGCTATTTCCGGGGGAATACCTGCTGTTAACCGCCGACGACGGTATCAAGGGGCGCTTACCCACCCTTGAGATCGTCGGCGGGCCGATAGCAGCCAAAACCAAGCTCAAATTCTCCTCTGATAGGCGTAAACTCATTCTTGAGGTCACGTATGAGAAACCCACCGCCCTCGTTTTTGTAGGTTCCCCGCCCTTGGATGCACGCACCTTTAATGGGATGGACCCGAAGGCTTGGAGCGGGGGTAGACTCCCGAATGAGACCGATGATGTGATTATTAGCCGTGGCTACTTTAACTCGGGAAATGCTGAGGTGGTGCGCTTCAAATCGCTTGCTACTGTGCCCAATGCCGGGTCGGGAATCATATTTAAGGAGTCAACGCTCTACGTTTCCGGCAATGTCGTGCTGAAGACTGGTTTCAACATGGAATTCCAATCCCGTGCTGCGAAGTTGGCGGTGGGAGAAAGCCTTTCCCTTGACCAGGCTTCCTTGACCTTAATCGACGGGCTCGGCGTCCGGGAAAGTGGCGAGCTGACCCCTCGTTTTTTGGCCAACCAGTTAAAGCTCGGAGACGGGAGCACCATTCGACTACGTTGGTTTAAAGGCGTTCCGAAAGAGCTGCCAGGCA
>JBIIMH010000088.1:0-7045 GCA_044338095.1 Rariglobus sp.
CCCAGCGCCGTCACGCTGTTGCCCCAGACCGCCTCGTTAGGGTGAGCCGGCAGATAAACAAAATAGTTTTTCATCGCGAGAGCGGGTCCGTCCCCAGGATCGGGGGCGAGCGTGTTCGAAATCCATATGTTAATGAGCGCACTACCTATGGAGGCGACAAGCGATTTCTGTTACTCTGCTGTATGATCCCAACCCCACCCCCCGTAGTGAAAATCGGTCTGTTCGGCATCGGCCTGGATACCTATTGGCCCCAGTTCCCGGGGCTTGAAGCGCGACTGCGCGGCTATGTCGACGACGTGGCCCGCCGCCTGGCCCGGCCAGGAACGGAGATCGTCAACCTGGGCTTGATCGACCAAGCCGAGCGCGCCCAGGCCGCCGGGCACGCGTTCCGCCAGGCCGACGTCGATCTTATCTTTCTTTACGTTACCACCTACGCCCTGTCCTCGACCGTGCTACCGGTGGTGCGCCGCGCCAAGGTGCCGGTCATCCTGCTGAACTTGCAGCCGGAACCGGCGATCGACTACGCCCGGTTCAACCAGCTCGGCGACCGCACCCGCATGACCGGCGAGTGGCTGGCGTACTGCTCGTCCTGCCCGGTCCCGGAAATCGCCAATGTTTTCAACCGCTGCGGCATCCCCTTTCACCAAGTCACCGGTCTGCTGCATGACGATCCGCACGCGTGGGGCGAGATCGAAGGATGGATCGAGTCCGTGCGCGTGTCCTCGTTGATGGAGCACAACCGGCTCGGTGTAATGGGCCACTACTACAGCGGCATGCTCGATATTTATTCGGACCTGACGCAGCATGGCGCCTACTTCGGCGGTCATGTGGAGATCATCGAGGTCGATGAACTGGCGGCGCTGCGGCGCGAGGTGAGCGCCCCGGCGATCCGCGCCCGGGTGGCCGATTTTTCCGAGGCGTTCGACGTGCAGCCGGACTGCCCGGGCGACGAGCTGGAGCGGGCGGCGCGCACCTCGGTCGCCCTCGACCGGCTGGTCGAGCGCCACCGTCTCGGCTCCCTCGCTTACTATTATCAAGGCACGGGCAATCCCGACAATGAGGACACGATCGCCTCGATCATTCTCGGCACCTCGTTGCTGACCGCCCGCGGCATCCCCGTGGCCGGCGAGATGGAAATCAAGAACGTGCAAGCCATGAAGATCCTGGACAGCTTCGGGATCGGCGGCTCGTTCACCGAGTACTACGCGATGGATTTCCGCGACGACGTGGTCCTGATGGGGCACGACGGCCCCGGACACATTGCGATCGCCGAGGGTCGGACCAAGGTGCGGCCGCTGTCCGTCTTTCACGGCAAGGTTGGCCGCGGCCTTTCGGTTGAAATGTCCGTGCGGCACGGCCCGGTCACACTGCTCTCGGTGGTGCAGACGCGGGACGGCCGCCTGCAGCTGCTCGCCGCCCAAGGCGAGTCGGTCCCAGGGCCGATTCTGGAGATCGGCAACACCAACAGCCGTTATCGCTTTGCCTGCGGGGCGCGGGCCTTTGTCGAGGCGTGGAACCGTGCCGGACCGGCGCATCATTGCGCGGTCGGGGTCGGCCACGCCATCCCGCGCCTGCGCAAGCTGGCCGCCCTGCTCGGCATGGAACTGATCGAGATCGGCTGACCCGTCGCCCCCCCCCCCGACAACACCTCACCCCCGGTGTCGCCCCCTGAAGGCGCCGCACCGACATCAAATAAATTTTTATGCTCCCTAAACTCCTCCCCCTGATCCTCGTGGCCATCGGCACCTACACAACGCTTCCAGCCACATCGCTCCCCGCCGACCCGGCGCCCTCAATGGCCACCCTGCGGGCCGGTTTCGCACAACCCGAGGCACCCTTTCGGGCCAAACCCCTCAACCAGCGCAAATACACCGATGGCACCTCTTTGGTGAACGACCTGAAGGCAGGCCGCTGGGGTGGCATGAATGCCGTCTACCCCCAAGGCTTTAGTTACCTTAAAGACGAGGCCGGCTGGCTGCGTTACGGCAGCTACCTTCAGGCGGTTCGCGAGCAAGGCATGACGGCCTGGATCTACGATGAGGACGGCTATCCCAGCGGCAAGGCGGGCAAGCAGGTGCTGGAGGGCCGGCCTGACCTGGAAGCTCAAGGCCTGTTCGTGGCCACCCAGTTTGTGAAAAGCGGGGAAACCGGCGGCAAAGCCTCGGCGGAAACCATCTGGAAACTTCCGCCCGGAAAACCGTTCTACGTAGTGGCGTTTCCCTTGGCCCAAAACGCGATCGATTTCGAGGGCACGCCGCTGGACCTGACCGCCATGGCGCGCGACGGCGAACTACGCACCACCCTCCCGGCGACGCGCTGGGGAGGCTGGCGCCTGATGGCGTTCGTGCAAAACCGCCTGTATGAAGGCACCCACGCGGTACCCACCGGCGACCCCTACCCAAACATGCTCGATCCGGAGGCGGTGCGCCGTTTCCTGGACATCACCCATGAGCGGTATTATGCGCGCTTCGCCGAGTACTTTGGCAAAACGATCACCGCCAGCTTCACCGACGAGGTGTCGCTAATGACCGGCTTCCTCAGCGACACCGATCAGCCCTACCCGGCGATCGCCTGGTACCACGGCCTGCCGGACCTGTTCAAGAAGCGCACGGGTCGCGACATTCGCGAGTGTCTGCCCGCCCTCGTTGACGACACGGTGCCGGAGGCGGCGTGGTGGCGTTGCGCGTTCTACGACATGCTGGGCCAGCAGATCGCCGACGCCTACTACCAGCAAGTCCGCGACTGGTGCGCGCGCCATGGCATCGCCTCCGCAGGTCACCTGCTCTGGGAAGAGTCTTTGATTTACCATGCCCATTTCTACGGGAACGCCTTCCCCTCCCTGAAGGCTCTGGACTGGCCCGGTATCGACGTGCTGTGGTGCAAGTACGGGCAGGCGGCCGGCTCGCACACCGATGGCGGCGCCGTGACTCCGAAGCTGGCCAGCTCGGTGAGCGCACTCTACGGCCGCCCCTACACCATGTCCGAAGCGTTCTGGGACACGCGTCGCCAGCAAACGCCGATTGAAGAGGTCATGGAACACTACAGCTGGCAGGCCGCGATGGGTATCAACTCCTTGACCACCATCACCGTTCAAGACGAGTACCCGGCCGAGGAGCTGGGCCGTTTCAACGATCTGGTGGGCCGGTTGAACCGGGTGCTCAGTGACGGGCGGCCAGTCGCCGAGGTCGGCATCCTCTACCCGATGGCCTCCGTCCAGGCCCACTTCAAGCCGACCAACCGGCACGTGCATTTTGTGGATGACAACCCCAAGGCCGCCGACGTCGACCGCGCGTGGCGTCGGGTGACCGAGCTGACGCTCGCCGCTCAGCGCGACTTTTTCTACCTCGATGAGGACACGCTGGAAGGCGCCAAAGTGGAGAACGGCGAACTGGTCTTCGGCAACCAACGCTTCCGCGTGCTTGTCCTGCCCCATGTCACCACCCTGCGCTTGGGCTCGCTGCGCCAGCTCAAGCGCTTCGTCGAAGCCGGAGGCACGCTAGTGTCCTACGCAACCGTGCCGTCGGTCCGTGCCGATGGGGCCGACCGGGCCGAGTTCGCCACCTTGGTGGACGCACTCTGGGGCCAGGCATCCAAGACCGTGCGCCACACCGTCACCGAAGCCGCCTTCACCCGTGCGATCCAGACCAGCGGCACCCCCGACCTGCGGGTGAGCCCGAGCACCCCGGCGATCAACTACCAGCGCCGATCCCTGCCCCAAGCGGAGGTTTATTACGTGATCAACAACGACACCCGCCCGTTCAAAGGCACCTTCACCTTCGAAGCCAAGGGCAAGGCCGAGGTCTGGAATCCGTTCGACGGCACCACCACCGCCGTGAAGGCCAAGCGCACCGGCCAGGGAGCAGCAGTGGAACTGACGCTCCCCGCCCGCCGCGGGCTGTTCGTGGTCTTCGCCCGGGAGTGACCGAAGCCGGGCTGCCCGGTTTCCTGCGCGAGCCAAAGCCGCTTCTCGACGGCTAAGCAAGCGCGGGCCGGAAGGGGTTCCACCCCCCGAAGTCCGAAGTGGACCGCCGCGATCTGGCACCGCCTGACGGGCAGCAGCTCCGGCAGCCTGCACAGCCGCCCCGCCCCCGCCCCTAGCTTCCGAACTAAAGCTTTTATGTTTGAATCGTAGGCTGATTACATACGCCCTTGGCCACGAGCGTGAGCGAGTGACGGAGGCATGACGCCGACACCATTCGCTGAACCGCTTAACGCTATAAAATGAAATCCCCCCTATCATCCTGCGTGCCAATGCTGTTTGCGGCTATAGCCATGGCCTTCTGTTGTGAATACGCAAAAGGCCAAAACATAGAGCCTTGGAACAAAAAGATACTTCTTAATAGTTATCGGCCGGTCAGTCCCGCACACGGTGCGGTGCTAGAAAGGATCGATCTGGATAATGACGGAGATCCGGACGTGCTGCGTTATACCACCGGCAACGGATTCAACGTCCAGTGGATTGATGACGACGATGACATGCTCCCCACCGACACCGAGGGTGATACCGACAACGACTGCCTGATGATGGATCGGGACAAGGACGGGCGCTATGGCGCCGATGGCGACGTCGTCATCGATTGGGTCGATGACGACAACGACGGGAAGGCCGACCTGCAGCTGTTCTCGGAGTTCGCCAGGGAGAAGGACAAAAACAAGGCATTCGGGCCCGGTCATTTCATGGTGAACAGGGATCTGGATAAGGACGACATCACGAACTACATCGACTGGAACACCTTCCGCCTGAGGTGCTGGATTCATGACGGGAAGTCCGACTTCTTTGAGGATTACTCGGGGCAGACCCTGTTTATGAAAATCCATGCCTCGCCCCAGAACATCAACGACCTGCGGCTGAACTGGGAGAATCCCTTCCTCTTCTACGATGACGACAAGGACGGGCTCACCGAATTCACGATTCGCCTGCTGGACTCGCCGAAGGGTGGAGACAAATACATCACCTCGCTTACCGGCAAAATCGATCACGCCGCCATTTCGTATGATTTGGACAACGACAACACGCCAGCCAACCCGTTCGACTTCGACATGACCATATTGTACCGGGGAAGCGGCTTCGATTACATGGACCAGGTTCACCCCATCAAGAACCTGAGGGGCTTGCCGGAGGCCGACCAGTATTTCATGGAACCGCGTATCCGCCAACTCACCGAGTTTATTTATCCGGACCACGAAAGCGCGAAAGACCTGATTTTCAACCGAGGCAAATGGAATCAGGCCTGGTTCGTCTATGACGAAGATGACGACTGTGAACGTTGGGAACGCGTCGAGCTACTCGACAACAAAGACCCCTATATCGTCGGGGCCAAGCAGGGCGGTTTGGATCACAATGAACAGTCCGATCCTGTCGGCGACCGAGGGGAATGGGATATGGACAATTCCGGGAAGGGGAACCTTTATGTGAGCCCGCTAGACGGCAAGATACATCTCTTCGGAGCAGAGAAAGGTTATTGGCGGGTGGACCAGAATGCTTACGCCTACCAGGGGATGGGCGGCATGTATGATGGCTACGGCCCCGGGCGCGGTATCAAAGAGCCGGGGAAGTTTCCGTTGATCAGTTACGAAGACACCGACAAGAACGGTTTCTTCGACAAAATCAGCTACGATCTGGACGGCGACCGGACCGCTGATTTCTCATTCTCACTCAAGGAACTGGGTATCAGCGACCAGGCCCGAGTCTATGACATCAGCAAAATGCAATATGCCGATTTCCGCGCGCTGCATCAAACGGTTGCCTCGGCAACATGGGAGGCGGCCAAAGGCTATGCCGCGCTAGCGCAAAAAAACGGGATCAACACCAGCTGGTATGCCCTGCTCAAGAACCCGAGGTCCGAACGCCAACAGTATAGTTTCGGGTATTGGCTGAAGTTCTACCTGTTCATGGATTGCCTGGAAAAAGCCAAGGCCGATGGCAATCCACAGCAGATGGCTGAAGTAACTAAGGCCTATTTCACGTTGCCCGCCGCTCCCGATGCCGCCGTCGCCGCCGCTCCGGCTGCCGCAGCAACCCCAGCCGCCACGCTGCCTGCGCCTACCGACACCACCCCCTCGACTTTCGCTCGTTTCGTGCCCGAGCGGGCGGACGATTTTGCCTGGGAAAACGATCTTATAGCCTTCCGCACCTACGGCCCCGCCCTTCGCGCCGGGGCCGAGGATAGCGGCTTCGACGCCTGGCTTAAACGTGTTCCATATCCCATTCTTGACCGGTGGTATGCCGGAGAGCGCAAAGGCTTCAGTTATCACAAGGACCACGGCGAGGGTTACGACCCCTACCACGTCGGCGCTTCACGGGGCTGCGGCGGCCTCGCCCTCTGGAAGGACGGTCGGATGGTGACATCCGACACCTTCATCGCCTGGCGCATCGTGGAAAAGACCCGCGAACGCACCGTGTTTGAGTTGGACTACGTTTATCCCGCCGATGGCGCCTCCTTGCCGATCTCCGAAACAAAGCGAATCACCATTCGCCTGGGTGAGCCTTTTTTCCAGACGGTCTCCACCTTTACCCGAGGCGGAGCGCCCGTGGCCGAGCTGCCGTTGGTGATTGGCGTGAGCACCCAAAACGGTCGCGCCACCGCTCTGCTCGATGCCGGTCAACGTTGGGTCGGTGCCTGGGATAAGATCGATGGCCTCCATCTCGGCACCGGTGCCGTGCTTGCGCCCGGTTTCCCCTCCGAGGTGCGCGAAGAGCGCTCGAAGGAAAAAGATCGCAGCCACACCCTGCTCTTCACCCGCACCGACGCGGCCGGACGGCTGGTTTACCACATCGGCTACGGTTGGGAAGGCGCCGGCCGCATCACCACGCGGGAAGCGTGGACCGCCGCCCTCGACGCCCGCTCCGCCACTCCCTAAACGATTGCTCTCACCATCATGGAAATCAGACCCGCCCATTCCCAAGACGCCTGCTCGCGCATG
Source organism: Rariglobus sp. (assembly GCA_044338095.1). GTDB lineage: Bacteria > Verrucomicrobiota > Verrucomicrobiia > Opitutales > Opitutaceae > Rariglobus. Next base: position 6,925 of record JBIIMH010000088.1, read on the forward strand.
AACACCGCGGAGCTCCGCCGCGCCTTTCTCGTTGATACGCTCTTCGTGCCCGGCGAGCTCAAGCTCGTTTATTGGGAGACCGATCGCGCCATCCTCGGCTCCGCCGTGCCGCTGGCCGCGC
>JBIIMH010000136.1:0-5692 GCA_044338095.1 Rariglobus sp.
CAATTCCGCTCACCTTGACCGCGACTGCGGTTTAGCTGCCGGGTTTTTCGACGGGAATCGCGGCCAGGGCGGCGGGCACTTGGTCGGCGGGGTAGGTCGGGAAACTCAACTCCAGGAGCGAGAGGGCGGGGATTTCGAAGCGCAGGGTGCCGGCGCTGCGGTCCACCAGCATGGCCACGGCCACCGGCACGCCGCCGCCTTGCTTAATGATCTCGATGCACTCCAGTACGCGGCCGCCGCGCGTGACCACATCCTCGACAATCAGGACGCCTTCGCCGGGCGCGAATTTGAAGCCGCGGCGCAGCACCAGGCGGTCGTTTTCCTTTTCGGCAAAAATGTAGCGCGCGCCGGTCTGGCGGGCGACCTCCTGGCCGATCACCAGGCCGCCCATCGCCGGGGCGAGCACGGTGGTGAACTTAAACCCGGCCAGCCGGGGCAGGAGCAGCTCGGTCAGGCGGGTGACCGCGTCCATGCGCTGGCAGACCTGGGCGCATTGGAAATAATGGCCGCTGTGCAGGCCGGAACGCAGGACGAAGTGGCCGGTGAGTAGAGCCTTCGTGCGGGTGAATATATCGAGCACTTCCTGTTGCTGGGAATCCATGGTGTTAAAACCGCCGACGCTGCGGGGCTTCGTGAAAAAAACAAAAACATTTTTGCCCTGTCCGCGCGATGGGGCTAACTCTGTGTCCATGACTATTGAAACCGCAGCACCCTTGGAGGACGAATTGGGCGACGTCCTGGAAAAGGCCATGCGTTGCGCCGAGCTCAGCGAGGAATCTCTCGGGGCACGTGCCGGTGTGGCGACCGAGAAGATCCGCGATGCCATCGATTATCGTTACGATTTCCGCCTGGATGAGATTTCGCGGTTGGCGGGGGTTTTAGGGCTTAACGAGGTGGGCCTGGCCGCGCTGGCCTCCGGTCATTATCCGGTGCCCGAGATCGGCGGCCTGCCGTTTTGCCTGCATGCCCTGCACACCCGCCATGGGATCGGCGTGGCCAACGCCTACATTTTGGCCGATTGCGGGACTTCGCGCGGCATCCTCTTTGATACCGGCGCGGATCCCTTCGCCCTGCTCCAGGTGTGGCCGTCCAGTGTACGGCATTTGGATGCGATTTTTATTACCCATCCCGAAACCGAGCACGTGGGTGGTTTGGCGGAGGTGCAGCTCCGGTTCGGGCCGGTGCCGGTTTTCGGGCCGGTCGGCGCGGTGATCCCCGGGGCGCTGGCGCTGGCCGAGGGGGCGCGCATCAAGCTGGGGGTTTTTGATGTCGAAACGCTCGCGACTCCCGGACACGCCGAGGCGCATAATTGTTACCTCGTGCGGGCGGCCGGTCTCTGGTCGAGCCGCGCCCTGCTCATTTCAGGAGACATTCTTTTTGCCGGCTCGGTGGGCGGCGCGTTTTTTTGCAGCGAGAAGCTCAAGCTGCACGTCAAGCGCCTGCTGACCTTGCCGGACGACACCGTGGTCGCGCCCGGGCATGGGCCTTTAACGACCATAAAAAACGAACGGACATTTAATCCGTTCGTTGTTTGATTAGCGGCTGAGCGGGAGCGGGCGCCACTTAGGAAAGCTACACATTGATGCGCCTCAAAAGGCGCGACGAATTCCGTTGATTTTGGCCGTCCCGAAATAAGCCAGGCAAGGCAGGGATTTGCCTGGCGAACGGTGCGTTCCTGTTGCGCTTTTGCGTTAAAACTCAGCCTGAAAATCCACCTCGCCACGGCGGACAGCCGAAGAGGCAACGCCGATTCTACTGCTAGCAGCATCCGCTAACACGGTGCGGCCATTGCAAGCATTTGGAGGGCAGATTGGTGCAGGGTGGATTTTTTTAAAAAAATCACTTAACCCACTGGAGTCAGAGCCGATTCGTGCCGTTATTGTAGCCTATCTACCATGACTACCACTTCGATTTCCGACGAAAAGATTCTCACCGCAGCCAAGTCCCTTCCCGTCGCGCCGCAGATCATGGCCCGACTGCATAAGATGCTTCTAGACTCCAACTCCGGCCTTCCTGAGATCGCCACCCTGCTTAAACGCGACGTGAGTTTGACCACGCGGATCATTCGCATCGCCAATAGCCCGGCCTACAACGGCGGTGGGCTGGGCACCATCGAGGAGGCGCTGCAACGTGTCGGATTTGGCGAGGTGTTCCGGCTGGTCGGTGTGGCCGCCAATGCGAGCCTCGCCGACGCCAACCTGACGTTCTACGGTTACTCGGGGGATTTATTCCGCTCGAACAACCTCTGCACCGCCTTGGTCGCCGAACGCGTTGCCATTAAAACCAAAGCCGACCCTCGCGTGGCTTACACCGCAGGCCTGTTGCGCGGAATCGGCCAACTTCTCCTTGACCGCATCGCCCGCGACGTGCTCACCCCGGCAGATAAGTTCAAGGAAATCGGTGGCGGCCGGCTCCAAGAATGGGAGAGCAAATGTTTCGGAACCACCCACTTTAAAGTCGCCCGCCTGGTCCTTAGCCACTGGGGCTTTCCCGAGCAGGTCGTGCAGGCGGCCAGTTATGATCCGGCCGAGGGCACCCCGGCCACCCCGCTTAATAACACGCTGCAACTGGCCGCGTCCATTGTGCGCCTCGCCGGTTTCGGCCTCGAAGGCGAAGATGCTTCCTGGGGTATTCCGCACGAGGAGCTGTCCGCCACCGGCCTGAGTATCGACGACACGACGATCATTCGCACCGAGGCGCTCGCCGCCATGCAGGCGTTGCAGGAGGGCTGATACCATTTCGCGTTCAAAGAAATACAGGCGAACCGTTTTAACCACTAATGACCAATAATTTGCGCTGATAAAAGTAGGGAATTCGCCGCTTCTGAATTAGTGTATCTTCGTGGTTATGAGTGGTTAAAAATCCGGTTGTTTTAAGGTTGGATGATGAGTCGCTACTGACTCGATCACGGTAGTGGTCGGGTTTAATGCGTTTGACTGCAAAATGGTATGAGTCTCGCAAACGCCCTCGGCGGTTAACGCGAGCGCGGGCCGCCAAGCCCGTTTCAGGTCTGCTTCGAGCGGGAATGCAGGCGGGGCCTACTGCACCACGTTGGGTCACTTGCGGCATGCCTTTATTTGGTTCTTCGACATAATTGGAATGGAATTGGTGCCCCGAGTCGTCCGGCATCAAAGCGTGGGTGAAAATCGTGCGGTTTTGCTGGACGGTAAAAACGGGTTAAAAGGCCCGCTCCTACGATTTTGACGTTGCGAGTGTTTTCATCACTAAGTGAGCTAACTCACCCCTTTTGCTGTCCTGCTTGTTTGAGCGGGAAAGTTAACCCATCCCTGCAACAACGTGTCGGCCAAACTTCTTTTAATCCGAACCGGATGTAATGCGTTTAATGCCCAAGCCTTAGTGGTGACCGAGGGCGGGTTGTATCATCGCCCCTTGGCCAGCGAGGCGGAGTTTTCTGAGGTCAATCAAACCGAGAAATTCAATCTCATCGTCTGTGATGGGCGGGGGAAGGAGGCTGCATTGCTCGAGTTGACGGAGAAAATTCGGAGTTATCAGGCCGATGCCCATATCGTTCTGGTTTGTGAGAAGCCGCCGCTGGATTTTGTGGTCAAGGCGATCCGCCTTGGGGTGCGCGACCTCTTTCCTGTTCCCGTTAACTTGGGCGGGGTGCTGACGCGGGTGGATGAACTCATTAAGCCATTTTTCACGGGTGGGGGCGCTGCTGCACTCGCCAACTGCCGCTCCAGCCTGACGCTGTTTTTGACTGCCGACGGTGCGCCATCGCTGCCCGCTGCCACTAAGGGTGCGAGCGCTGCCGATTTAAAAGAACTGAATACGTTGCGTCTGGAGTGCGACCGGTTGGGGCGCGCGCTGCAGGCCGCTCAGGAGACACAAAACTTAGCCGCCACCACCCGTGTTTCGCGTGGCCAGGATATCGAGGCGCGCGAGCAGGCACTGGCTGAAATGGAGACGGCATTCGCGCTGCTTAAAAACAAGCAGGTCGCCGAACAGGAATCACTTAACTTGTCACGTGCGGCGCTTGCTCAAGCCCAATTAGCCGCCACTCAGACTGCGGCTGCACTGGCCGAACGTGAGCAACAATTAGCTCAATTGCTCACCAGTCAGACTCAAGCCGGGCAGGCGCATGAAGAAGCGCTCGCCGAGTTTGAGGTCAACGAGCAGCTGCTTGCTGCGCGGGAGAATGCCCTCGCTGCTGAGAAGACCAAGTTTGACGAGGCCCAGAAAAAGTTGCCGCTGGCGCAGGCGCGACTCGCCCAAGAGACCGCTGAGCTGGTGGCCCAGCGCCAAGCCATTCAGGGCGAGTTGGCGGACTTCACAAAGGCGCGCACCGAGCTTGAGTCGCAGCAAGCCAAGTTGATCAAGGAAACCGCGCGAATCGAGGCTGAGGCTGCTGGGCTGGATCAGTCGCTTGCGGAACAGGCGGTGAAAGTGGCTGAGTTATCCAAGCGGACACAGGGTGTTTTGAGCCAAGAACGGGCCTTGGATGCGCGCGCTGCGGCCTTGGCGGAGGCGGAAAGTCGGGTGGCGGAGATGCAGAGAGATGCCCGTGCTGCCGTCGCCCCGTTGCTTGCGCAAGCCGAACAACGTGCCGGCGCCCTTGCGGCGCGCGAAGTGGTGTTGGCGGCCAAGGAGAAAGAGGTCGCCAAATTGCTCGCCCGTCTGGAGGCCGATGCCGATGCTGCCGCCGAAGAACATGCGCATCTCGACGCGGCCAAGCTCGCGCTCGCTAAAACCTCAGCGGGCCTTGCGGCTCGCGAGGCTAAGCTGGACACAACCGAAAAACTCCACGCGGAGCAGGCTGTTCAGATCAAAAAAGAACAGGCGGCCGTTAAAAATCAGCTGCTGCTTGTGGAGGCCGATCGACAGGCTCTTGAGCTGGAAAATACCGCCCTTGCCGAAAAAATTGGGCTATTAGAAACGAAGCGCCATACCATGCAGGCGCTGATTAGTTCCGTTTGATTTCACCCCAGTAACTGCTTTTTGTTCCATGGCCACCTCCTCATCCCCGCGTCTGTTAGTCGAGTTGGCACCCCATTCCGTACAACTATTGGCCGTGGATGCCGCAGGCCTGATAACGGGTTATATGGAGTGTGCACCCGAGTCCGGCGCCGTCACCGCAGCGCTCGCCCAAATCGGCGCTACGGCCGCGGCCAGTCAGGTGCAGGCGCTGATTGCGCCGTCGCCCAGTTTTGTGCTGCGCGCAAGTACTGAGGAATCGGCGTCGATTCGCACCGCCAAGAGCTTGCTTGCCCGCGCCGAGACTGCGGCGCAGGTCGGTGCAGGCGGATTTAACGCGCTCGCCTTTGACGCAGCCACGGGTGGGCGTGTTGATACCGTGGGTTCGGCTCCTTGGATCATTGCCGGCTGCGCCAGTTCTCAACTGGACGATGTGGCTGCGCGCCTCGATTCATTGGGGTTGTCGGCGGCCGTGCGTAACCTAGCGTTTCCTGCGCGTATCGGCGCGGTCGCGCTGACGCTGCAGGACTTGCCTGAGTCGACGCGCGTGTTGATCTGGCAAGTCGGCGAAACCGACGCCCAACTGGCATGCGTCTCCGCGGCTGGTTGTGATGCGGTTGCGTCGATTCCGGTCGGTTTCGCGCAACTGTTCGACGCCGTGCAAGCCGGGCTGGGGCTGCGGTTCCGTGCTGCGGCGACCAAGTTGTTTTTCAACGCCAGTTACGATTTTTCGGATGCAGCAGGCCCGATCGCGGAG
>JBIIMH010000089.1:0-6988 GCA_044338095.1 Rariglobus sp.
GTGAGCAAAAAGGATGTTCCCTCGATCACCTCCGCGCGGCTCGCATCGATCCAGACCCGACTGGCCGACAACATCGAAAAGGCGCTGCGTCACGCCCGTGCCCCCGAGCCAGCCGCCCAAGCTGCGGCGTTATCCATGCAGCTGCTCAGCCGCCTGCCTTATGTGCGCGGGATCGTGCAGACCGACGTGCAGGCAGCCTACGCCGGCGACCCCGCCGCCCGCAGCCTCGAGGAAATCATCCTGGCCTACCCCTGCGTGCTGGTCATTTCACTCCAGCGCATCGCCCATGTTCTCTATCAGCTCGGCGTGCCCATTTTGCCTCGCATGCTCACCGAGTATGCCCACGAACGCACCGGCACCGACATCCATCCCGGCGCGCAGATCGGCACCCACTTTTTCATCGACCACTGCACCGGCGTGGTCATCGGCGAGACGGCCACCATCGGCAATCACGTTAAAATTTACCAAGGCGTGACCCTCGGCGCGAAGTCCTTCGAGGTCGACAACGACGGCAACCCCATCAAGGGCGTGAAACGTCACCCGGACATAGAGGACCATGTGACCATCTACGCCCATGCCACCATTCTAGGCGGCAACACCCGCATCGGCGCCAACTCGATTGTCGGTGCCAACGTCTGGATCATGGACCCCGTCCCCGCCGGCAGCATCGCCTACTTTAAGAATGAGAGCCTGGTGATCCGCTCCCGACGCAAAACCGAAAAGGCCTTCGAATCTTCGACTTCCGCCGAGATGCAGGCGTGGGACTGCTCGATCTAAACCAGCCGCTATCGACTCAGCCGCGGGGCTCGTAAACGGGCGCGCGGCTCGTCGAGAAGCAGGCACAAAAAAGGCTGGAGCAGGGAAACTCCGGCTTGCGCCCAAGTCTCCCGCTCCAGCCGCTTATTTTAACCCGCTCAGACCACCGCGCCGCTGGGGATAATCGCACCCTTGGGCACGACGAGCACGCCATCGCGCACGATAATGCCGTGGGCGTATTCACCGTCGGCCTTACCTGCGGCGGAGAGCTTCACGTTGTCGCCAATACGGGCGTTTTTATCGATGATCGTATGCGAGATGTCGCAGTTGCGACCCACGCCAATGTTGAACACACCGCGCGCGGCATTGGCCGCCTGTTGCTCGGGCGTCTCATAGTAATCCGCCCCCATCATCACCACTTCGGTGAGCTTGCTGCCGTCGCCGACATGCGAGCGGATACCGAGCACGCAGCGTTTGATCGAGCAATCGGTGATGATCGAACCGTCGCCGATGACCGCGTGGTCGATGGCGCACTTGTTGAGCTTCGAGGCCGGCAGGTAACGATCCTGAGTGTAGATCGGAGCGGTCGGATCAAAGAAGTTGAAGGGCGGCAGTGGATCGGACAACGCGAGGTTGGTGTCGAAGAATGCCTTCACGGTGCCGATATCCTCCCAGTAACCTTCGAAAATATGGGCGAAGAGGCGCTTCTTGCCCAGCAGCGACGGGATAACTTCTTTGCCGAAGTCGGTCATGTTGTTGTCGAGCGCGTCGGCCAAAACCTGACGATTGAACACATAGATGCCCATGGAGGCCAAGCAGTGCTTTTCGCCCGAAGGCGAGTGCAGGGTGGACTCCAGTTTTGGACTGAGCGTGAGCCCCTGAATCACCGCCGGATCCTTGGGTTTCTCGACGAAGCGCTTAATGGACAAGTCGTCGTTAACCTCCATCAACCCCAACCCTTCGACTTTCGAAACCGGGAACGGAATCGCCGCGATGCTCACGTCCGCCTTGCTGGCGATGTGGTCGGCGATGATTTTGTGGAAATCCATCCGGTAAAGCTGATCGCCCGAAAGGATCAGAACCAGGTCATGGGGAAAGCTGCGGAAATGCTGAAGATTACGACGGACGGCGTCGGCCGTGCCTTGATACCAATTGGTGTTCTTCTCGGTCTGCTCGGCCGAAAGGATATCGACAAAACCGCCACCGAACGGATCGAAATTGTAGGTGCTCTGGGTGTGGCGATGGAGCGAGGCGGTATGGAACTGCGTGAGCAGGAAAATCCGATTGATATCGGAGTTGATGCAGTTGCTGATCGGAATATCGACGAGGCGATACTTGCCCGCGAGAGGGACAGCCGGTTTGCACCGCTCCATGGTCAACGGATAGAGGCGCGAACCGCGTCCGCCGCCCATGACTACCGCCAAGACTTTTTTCTGCATGCTCATAAGAGTAGGTATCGAGAACTAGGGTTACAGAGAACTATAGGGTTAAAGGTTTAGGGTATAACCTTGCCCCACGCTTAAAGCCCCCCGTAAATTCGCGAGCTTAAACCTGTAAATATTTATGTGTGGAATCGTAGGCTACGTTGGCCGTCAAAAGGCATCCCCCATTCTCCTCGAAGGCCTCAAACGCCTCGAGTACCGCGGCTATGATTCCGCCGGCCTCGCCGTGCAGCAGGACGGGCGGCTCTTCATCGCCCGCAAAGTCGGGCGGGTGGACAACCTCGTCAAGGAGTCGGCCAAGCACCGCTTTTCGGGCACCACCGGTATCGCCCATACCCGCTGGGCCACCCACGGCGGAGTCACCGAGGCCAACGCCCACCCCCACCTGAGCAGCGACGGCATGATCGCCCTCGTCCACAACGGCGTGATCGAAAACTACTCGGCGATCAAAAAATTTCTCCTGACCAAGGGCTTCACCTTCTCCTCCGAGACCGACACCGAGGTGTTGTCCAACTTGGTCGCCTACCACTACGCCAAGGAGCCCGTCGCCCCCGCCGGCGAGAGCCGTTTCTTGCACGCTGTGCGCAAAACCCTCCGCCATGTTGAGGGCACCTACGGCATCTCCGTCCTCTGTAACGACTACGTCGGCGAGCTGGTCGCCGCCCGCAAAGGTTCCCCGCTCATACTCGGCGTGGGTGACAACGAATACATCCTCGCCTCGGACGTCTCCGCGTTGGTCAGCCGCACCCAGAACGTCGTTTACCTCAAGGACGGCGAGGTCGTGCACGTCACCGCCAAGCAGTTCTCCATTTCCACCCTCGACATGGAGGACGTCTCTCCGGTGGTCGACAAGGTCACCTGGTCCATCGATGCCGCCGATATCAACGGCTACGCCCACTTCATGGAGAAGGAGATTTTCGAGCAACCCGCCGCTCTGGAAAACTCCATGCGCGGGCGCTTCTCCGAAGACGGCTCCACCGCCAAATTCGGCGGCCTCAATCTCGGCCCTGTCGACTTCCGCCAAATCGACCGTTTTGCCTTCCTGGGCTGCGGCACGGCGTGGCATTCCTGCCTCGTTGCCGAGCACCTGATCGAGCGTTTCGCCCGCGTCCCCGTCGAGGTGGATTACGCGTCCGAATTCCGCTACCGCAACGCGCCCCTTTCCGGCAACCCGCTCTTTTTTGTGATGAGCCAATCCGGCGAGACCATCGACACGCTCGGCGCGCTGCGTGAAGCACAGCGCAAGGGCTACAAGGTTTTGGCGATTAACAACACGGTCGGCTCAACTATCGCCCGCGAAGCCGATGGCGGCATTTACCAGCACGTTGGCCCCGAGATCGGTGTCGCCTCCACCAAGGCGTTCACCTCCCAACTTCTCATCGGCGCGATGCTCGCCCTGCACGTGGCCCGCATGCGCGACATGAGTTTCGCCGACGGCGTTGAATACGTCGCCGCCCTCAAAAAAGCCCCCGACCTGGTGCGCAAGGCCCTCGAACAAGCCGGCCACATCAAGGCCATCGCCAAGCGCCTGGCGAAGTACAACGACATGCTGTTCCTGGGCCGGCTGTCGCTGTTCCCCATCGCCCTCGAAGGCGCACTCAAATTAAAGGAAATCTCCTACATCCACGCTGAAGGTTACCCTGCGGCTGAGATGAAACACGGCCCGATCGCGCTCATCAACGATCAGTGCCCAAGCGTGTTCTTCGCCCCCAAGGGCGAGATCTTCAACAAAGTCGTCTCCTCGATGCAGGAGGTTAAGGCACGCAAAGGACCGGTCATTGCCATCATCACCGAGGGCTGCGAACTGCCCGAAGGCCTGGCCGACGAGATCATCACGATCCCCGAGTGCCACGAAGCCGTTCTGCCGATCGTCGCCACGATTCCAGTACAACTCCTCAGCTACTACATCGCCTGCGAGCGCGGTTGCGACGTGGACAAACCCCGCAACCTCGCGAAATCCGTCACCGTGGAGTGATCGCGGGAGTAGCGAGTAGCGGGTAGTGAGTAGCGAGCATGCTCAACCTCCGATCCTCGGACTACTCGCTACTTCCCGCCGCTGCCCTACTCGCTACCCGCTACTCAATACTCGCTACTTATTCCACCATGAACATCTTCCCTCGCCGCGAGGATTTCCTCCGCCTCGCCACCCAAGGTAACGTCATCCCGGTTTACGCCGACCTCATGGCGGACTTCGAGACGCCCGTCTCGGCCTACGCCAAGCTCAAGGCGTCCGGTCCGTCCTACCTGCTGGAATCGGTCGAGGGCGGCGAACAACTCTCGCGTTACAGCTTCATCGGCTGCCGCCCGCGCAAGATCTTCGCCTGCGGGCCGCTGACCACCGAGATCCGCACCCTTGCCCATTCCGGACAAGCCGCGCGCACTGAGACCGTCCCCACCCCGCCCGATCCACTGAAGTTAATCGAGGCCGAGATGGCCGGCCACCACCCCGTGAGCCTGCCCGGCCTGCCCCGCTTCACCGGTGGTGCCGTGGGCTTTATTGGCTACGAATACGTCACCCGCATCGAGCCCACCGTGCCGGCCGCCGCCAAAGACGAACTCGGCATGCCGCTGATCTATTTCATGCTGTCGGACTCACTGCTGATTTTCGACCGCGCCAAACAAACCCTGCGCCTGTGCGTCAACGCCCACCTGCGTACCGCCGCTGATCCCGCCTCCGCTTACGACGCCGCCGTGGCGGAGCTGGAATCTCTTTATGCCCTGCTGCGTGAGCCGCGTTCAATCGCCCCTGCCCCGCTCGTGGAAACCGGTCCGGTCGCCGTGCCTCCGGGGAATTTCACCCAAACCGCCTTTGAGGCTGTCGTGGAAGGCACCAAGGAGTTCATTCGCTCAGGCGACATCATTCAGATCGTCCCCTCGCAGCGCTTCACCCAGCCGTTTAGGAAAACCCCGCTCGATCTTTACCGCGCCCTGCGCACGGTGAATCCATCACCGTACATGTTTATCCTCGAGACGGAGGATTTTGCCATCGTCGGGGCCTCACCTGAAGTGCACGTGCGACTGACCGACGGCCTGGTTGAAATCCGCCCGATCGCCGGCACGCGCAAACGCGGCGTCACCCACGCCGACGATCTTGCGCTGGAGAAAGACCTGCTGGCCGACGAAAAAGAGCGCGCCGAGCACCTCATGTTGGTTGACCTCGCCCGCAACGACATCGGCCGGGTATGCGAATTTGGCAGTGTAACCGTGCCCGAGATGATGGTCATCGAGCGCTATTCTCACGTCATGCACATCGTCTCCCAGGTCGAAGGCAAAATCGCCAAGGACAAGACCGCCTACGACCTGCTGCGGGCCACGTTCCCCGCCGGCACCGTAAGCGGTGCCCCCAAGATCCGCGCCATGCAGCTGATTGCCCAAAACGAGCCCTCCCAGCGCGGATTTTATGCCGGTGCCCTCGGCTATTTCGGCTACGACGGCAACAGCGACACGTGCATCATGCTGCGCACCTCGCTGATCAAAGACGGACTCATTCACATCCAAGCCGGTGCCGGCGTAGTGGCCGACTCAGTACCGACTTCTGAATACCAGGAAACCGTCAACAAGGCGTCCGCCCTGTTCAAAGCGGTGGCGATGGCCGAGCAGTTCTGAGCCCGAACACACTCATTCGCGCTCAAGTTCGGGCCTCCCGCGCGACAAGGCCACACGGCAAGATCCCCCGCCCCGTGGCCTTGCTCGTGAGCGCACGGTGGTTACCCCAAAACCACCGGATTTCCCGCGCCCATACTGCTGAGGTCAAAAAACGGAAATTCACCGAAGTTTCCCTCATCCGCAGCTTTTTTTTTGCGCAGATGCGTCGTTATACAAACTACCCCATGCCGATGTACGCAAAATCCTCGGGCGTCCGCAGGTTTTCATTTTTGGCTAATCCCTCCCCACTGTTCGCATAGAACTATGGCTGAACCCACCATTCCCGCGTTCGGGCAACTCCTTTGGAATCTCTTTGCCGAAGGCACACACCTCGGTGGCGGCCCAGCGACCTTCGCCTGGAATGTCGCGCTGCTCGGGTGTGAAGTCGCCCTTGTGAGCGCGGTGGGCAAAGACACCCGCGGAGCAACAGCCGTTGCACCATTGAGCCGGAAACGGCGCTGCGTGAACTGCTCATTCGTTATCAACTCGAGGTCGTCGTCCTCACCCTCGGCCCCGAGGGTGCGCTGATCGTCACCGCAACCCAAACCGTGCGCCAGCCCGGCTTCAAAGTTAAGGTCTGCGACACGGTGGGCGCCGGCGATGCGTTTTCCGCCTCGCTCGTTCAGGGGTTACTACGGGGCCGATCCACTCGCCCACATCGAACGCGTGGCCTGTGAGATTTCGGCGGCCGTCTGCACCGTTTCCGGCGCAATTCCCAGTCGCACCTTTTTTAAGGCGCACATGAGGTCCATGTCTGACCGTTAACCGGCGCTCCAACGCCAGTTACCAGCAAGACCGGGTTCAGCCGTTTACCAGCATCAGCACCTGGGCAGCGCTGCTGTGCGTTATGGTGCGTCGCGCTCCTGCACCTGCCCGAAGTTTTCCGTGACCGCCTCGCACAGACCCGCGAAGGTTTCCTCCGCCAGCGGCAGTTTGCGCCCCTTGAGAAACGACACGCCCCAGCGGCGCTTAAGCTTTCGTTTACCCAGCGGCACCGACACTAAAACGCCCTTGGCCAACTCATCGCGGGCGATCCACGGCGCCAGCACCCCGGCCCCCATGCCAATCTTAACCAGCTCCTTGATCGCCTCCATACTGCCCAGCTCGATCACGTTTTTGAGCTCAATACCCTCGTCACGGAAATA
>JBIIMH010000090.1:0-6962 GCA_044338095.1 Rariglobus sp.
GAACAGTTCGGCCGATAAAACCCAAAGCGCGGGCCCTAAAGAGGCTGCAAAAAAGGCGATGTAGCCAAGAATAAACAGGAGTACAATCACACCGGATGTTTGATGCGTGAAAAACAGGACCGATAAACCGGCTAGCATCAGCGTCATTCCAGCGGAGCCCATCACGATCAAGGGTTTCCGCCCAAAACGGTCGATCAATACCATGGCCACTACCGTGAAAACCAGGTTGGTTCCGCCAATCAGTATGGTTTGCAGCAAAGCCGAATCATTACTCTGGCCCACATTGGCAAATATCTTGGGCGCGTAATACATGATGGTATTAATGCCGGTCACCTGTTGAAATACGGCCAATATAATCCCAATAAAGAGAAGGGGTTTTACTTTAGGGGCCAATAAATCACTAAAGGTCGATTCCTCCGTGTTCTCCATGGTTTGCTGAATCTCTTTCAGTTCGGACTTAGCCGATTCAGCACCGGACGTTTTGACCAAAACAGCCAAGGCATCCTGGTTTCGATTTTTGGCGACCAACCAACGTGGACTTTCCGGGACGAAAAACAGGCTGAAAAACAATAATACAGCGGGTGCCGCCATAACCAACAACATCCAGCGCCAGTTGTTTTCCCCGGTGCCGACCAGCAAGTAGTTGCTGAAAAATGCCAGCAAGATACCCACGACAATGGCCAGCTGGTTCAGCGAAACCAGGATGCCCCGGTATTTGGCCGGTGCAAGTTCCGCAATATACATGGGGGATAAGATGGAAGCCACGCCAACGGCAATCCCGCCGACTATCCGGGAACAAATAAAGAAGCTCAGCGAGTGAGCCGCTGCGCTACCGATTGCCGAAAGAAAAAACAAAAAGGCGGCAAGCATGAGTACTTTTTTCCGGCCGTAGTGGTCTCCGGCTTTTCCGGCGATAAAAACACCGGCAATACAGCCAAATAACAAACTACTGACCGTCCATCCCAACTGGGCTTCAGATAATTTAAAGTAAGGTTGTATAAAATTAATGGTTCCGGAGATGACTGCGGTATCAAACCCGAATAACAGGCCGCCCAAAGCAGCTACAACGGAGATGAGAATAACATAGGCATTCATGATAATTATTAGGGGACAGGATGGGGATGAGGGTGGGATAAGGGGGGATCGGTGTAGCTGACTTAGGCCGCCCCTTCAGGGCTTTTATCGTTACTTTATGATGTCTAGGTCGTTGCCCTAGGCTAGAGTAAGACGCCCCGTTGGGGGCTACCTTGCCTAACTGAAACCTGAGTCAGCATTCCAGGTTCGGCAGAGAGACCTAATGATTAAAGAAGTGCTAATCGGGTCGTGAGGTGATGGCTGGTGGCCGGGGCGAGGTGTACCGCGGTTTCGGGGATATTGGCCGCCTCAATGCAGATAAATTCAGGCCAGCGTTCACCGACATCAGCCATCGTGGCGGCGGTTTTATCCCAAGGATTCCAGACCACGGTGGCACCGTGGCCAGACGACTCCACCTGAATTGCGCGCTGGAGCACGGGATCGACCAAGTTGACCGGTGCTTGAGTGAAGAAGAAGCGTGCGGACTCCTCGGTGAGCACCAGGTCGCCGGCCTCCGCTCGACGGCGCACCCGGCCGTGGGTGTAATCGATGTAGTCGCGGTCGCCGACACCCGTGACTGAGGCCTGACGCACGTCGCCGACGGCGAGATAGGTGTGCAAGGCCCCGGAGACGAGGAGGGGCGTGGTGCCGGTGTTGCGAAGGGTGAGTTCCACGAGCAACGCTTTTTCCAGGGTAACGGTGCAAAGTGCCTCGGCGGTATGCACCCAGCCGCGCCCAGGGTCGGCGGGAAGCGAAAGGGTGAACTCAGCACAGATGCCAGCGGCGGTTTCCTCGACCCGAAGCAAGGTCCACGCCTGGGTGCGCAGCAGCCCATGCATCGGAGCGGACGCAAGCAACGCATGCGGCCCGAACCAGGGACCGCAGAGCGGGATGCCGCCGCGAATCGCCTTGCCCGGGCTCGCCACGGCGTCGGGCGAGAGCCAGAGCAGATCCTTGGCGCCAGCGGGCACATAGGAAACGACGGTGGCGCCGTGGAGCGCGACGATGGCGGTGCCGTTTGCGGATTTCAGATTGAGGCAGCTGCCGAGTCGTGGATGCTCGGCAAGACTAGCGGATCCGGGAAGTGGTAGTGACATGATAACTGTTACTATTGAAGGATTAAGGAATAAAACCGGACCAGTAAATATCGGCTCGCTCGGGTCGAGGAACCCACATGACGGCGTCGGGGTTATCGAGGTATTGTTGCCAGATGGGCACGCCTTGGCGCAGGCCGAGCTGGCGGTAGGTGGCGGGGCTTTTTTCGATCAAGTGAGTGGTCGTCGGGTAGCGCGGGTTGGCGTCCCAGACCAAGGTGTCACCGGAGAGCCGAGGGAACCAGGCGAGGCCTCCGTGGGCGCGCACACCCTTATAGTCGAAGCCGAAGTCCCGCACGCACCAGGCGCCAAAAGTGAGCGGCTGGCGCGGGTCGGCGCTGATGGTGGCGTGGGCCCAGTCGGGGGGAACGACCACGACCTCGCCGGGACCGGCAGTGACGGCGAAGCAGCGGCCGGGGTCGTCCCCGGCGCTTTCCTGCATGAGAATCACCGCGCGTCCCGACCAGATCTCATAGAGCTCGGCGGTGGAGCGACCGCAACTGGCGCTAACGGCGTGGATATGACCTTGCGAGCGAATGGGTTCCGAGCCCAGTCGGCCGGCGGCGTAGGTGACGACACCAAAGAGCAAGTTGCGGGCGAGCAGATCGGCGCGCCGGTCCTCGGTGCCTACGTCCATGGCGATGGCATAAACGACCTCCGGGCCGTCGCAGTGCGGCTCGCGAAGACTGGGGCGTATGGCGTCGAGTTTACGCAGTTCGCAGGCGGGACCAAAGACACCCGGGCCGTAATTGAACCCGAGCGGATCGGTGGTCGGGCGGATGTCGAAACCCGGGGAAACGGTGCGGGGTGATGGTGTGCTCATGGCTGGGTGCGGACGAAGGCCTTCAGGGTGGCACACTCGCGGCCAAGAGACGCTCCGTGCGGGCGAATGGTGTAGGCCCCGACTGCGGCGGGGACGATAAACGTCTCGGCGTAGTGGACGACAAACGGGGCGAAGGCTCCGCCCGGGCTCTCGACGATGGCCTCCTGGCCTTGGATGAGATTAAGCACGTTGACCCCGCCCAAGGCGGTGCCGCCGGTATCGTGGGTGACTGTGCCGGTGAACCAGTGGCGACGCGTCTCGATGAACTCGGCAGCGTGCAGGCCGGTGCGTTCCTCGCGCCAGCCTGGGCCGGAGGCGACCGGGGTGAACTGGTTGACGAGATGCTTGCGAGCGTAGGATTCGTCGCGATGCCACTGCACGACCTTTTCGCCGCGGTCGATGTTCACCGGACGGGGCTTACCATCGAGGCCGAGGCGGGCCCAGTCCCAGAGCTTGAAGGTGAAAATGTAGGGCGTGGCGCTGATTTCGAGCACCATGGAGTTGGCACCCGAGCAATGCAGGGTGCCGGCGGGGATAAGGAAGTGATCGTGCGTTTTGGCCGGGAACGTGCCCGTGAACTTTTCCGCATCGAAGAGCTTCTCGCCACGTTGCGCGGCGCGCAGTTCAGCGAACATCTCCTCGGGCTTGGTGCCGTCCTTGCAGCCGAGATACACGACCGCACCGGGTTGAGCGTCGAGGATGTAGTAACTCTCGTCCTGAGTGTAAGGCAGGCCGAAATGCTCCCGTGCATACTCCGTGAGCGGATGAACCTGATAAGAGAGGTTGCCGCCGCCCATCGTGTCGAGGAAGTCGAAGCGAATGGGGACCTCAGGGCCGAAGCGGCCGTAAACCGGCTCGCCGAGAAGTTCGGTCGGACGGTTAAACACCAGATTGATGGAGGGGATCTCGACGCGCACCCCGCCGACGAATTCCAACAGCAGCGAGTTTTCCTCGGGCACGCAGTCGAAGCACCAGGCGTAGTTGGGCGGGCCGTCGGGTAACTGACAGACCTCACGCATCCACTGGCCGCCCCACGGGCCGGGGTCAAAAAACGGCACGACGCGGAACGGGCGCGCGGCGGCGGCGGCGAGGCCGGCGAGGTGAGCGGCGCCGGTGATCATTTTGGGCGGTTGGGCGAGCTCGGTGGTATCGACTAGGAAGTCCCACCGCGCCATCGTCGCCTGTTTGAGCCGGTCGGCGACGCGCCAATCGATGAAGAAGCTGCGCTTGTATTGCAGCGAGGCTTTGAAGCCTCGGTTGCGCACCCCGAGGTTGTCCACCGTGGCGCGGCGCTGGCGCAGTTGCCCTTCCCAGCGCGGCATGTCGGCAAAAACGAGCACGTCGGCGTCGGGTGCCAGCAGAGAGGCACCGGGGCCAACGATGAGAATCACGCCCGAGGTGGCGGCGGCGAGCTGGGCGGTGATTTCGGCGCGGCGGGTTGCGTCGAGGAAATCGGGCAGGTTGAGCGTTTGATTGAGGTAACCGAAGACCGGATCATCGCCGCCGAGAAACGGGGCGACGAGGGCGTCCACCTCCGCAGGCGTTTTGAAGGCGTGCTTGGCGTCGAGGGTGAGCGCGGGGCGAAGGACGCGGGCCAGCTCGGTGCGCACGTCGTCATCATGGACGCACGGGTAACATTCGACGGCGATGACCGCGCGGGCCTGAGCGGCGACGGCCTGTTTTAAGGTGGCGGCAATGGCGTCCCAGCCGACGGAGCAGGCGTTCGCGTGGGCGACGGGCACCGCGACGGCGGGGGTTTTATCGTAATTGGCGGCGCGAAGGCCGAGACGTGCAAGGTGGGACATGGCGGGGGGTGAGTTTTAGCGGTCCAGCAGCACGGGCTGGCCGTCGCGGTGGACGACGATTTTGCGGAAATTGCGTTTGGCGATGGCCCCGTAGTCGTGGCCGGCGTTGCTGGGATAAACGCCGATGTAAACGAGGGGTTCGGTGCCGGTGTTGACGGTGCGGTGGGCGGTGTGGCCCGGCACGTAAACGGCACTGTTGGCCCGCAGGGTCACGAGGCGGGTTTCACCGGTGGCCTCGTCTTCGAGGACCATCGCGCCCTCGCCCTTGAGGCCGATGTAGATTTCTGCGGCCGGGCGGTGAGTGTGATAGTGGCCCTTGGTGAGGTAATACTCGTTGCCGACCGAGCCGGGATAGAGAATGCCCAAGCCGTAGTGAAGTTGACCATCGCCGTGGGCGGGCTCGACGGCGGACACCTCATAAACAAGCGGGTTACCCTGGGCCAAGGCTGCCTCATAGGCGGCGGTGTCGGCAAACGAACCACGCAGGTCGGCGAGGTGACGTTTGACCATCGGGCGGTTGCCCAGAACGGAGGAGTCCAGTGAGTAGGCGACGAAGAGGTCTTCGGGTTTGATGGAGAGCAACATAACGAGTTTATTAGGTTAGGCGTTGGGAAAACGAAGGGCGGGCAGCGGCGTGATGCCGGCCACACGCAGGGCGTTGAGCGCGGCCCCCTGGGTCGTGGAGTAAACGGGCTCGACGATGCGTGCGCCCGGGACCGCGACGCGGATGGCGGCTTCGAGCATCGGCTGATAAGGCGGACCGGAACGGGCACAGCCGCCGAGGATGACGATCTCGGGACCGGCGGGAAAATCGAGTGCGTTGGCCGAGCCTTGGACGAGGCGGGCCAGGGCAGCGGCACCTTCAACGAGTAAGGCCTTGGCGGTGGCGTCGCCCTGCCCGGCGAGGCGCACGACCACGGGAGTGAACGCGGCAAGCTGGTCGGGAGTCCAGGGCTGCACGTAAAGGCGCTCGAGCAGTTGATTCGGCTCGGAGAGTCCAAGAAAAGCCAGCAGCGCAGGCTGGAGCTGGGTGGCGGGCGCACGGCCGTCGGCGGCACGGGTGACGGCGCGCATCGCGGCAATGGCCAAGCCGATGCCACCGCCTTCGTCGTCGAGCAGCCAGCCCCACCCTCCGCACATGAACGTCGCGCCCGAAGCGTCACGGCCGAGGCAGTTGGTGCCGGTGCCGGCAATCAGGGCGATGCCGGGGCGACCGGCGAGCCCGCCGGTCAGGGCGTTGTGGAGGTCATTGGCCACCGTGACCTCACCGGCGGGAGCCAGACCGGCATTTTCAGCGGCGGTGGTGAGCTGGGCGATGTCGATGGTGGACTTGACGCCCGCGCAACCGAGGAAGGCTGCTGACGCAGGTTGGAAGGGAAGCCCGAGCATGGCCCACGCTGCGGCGCTTGCGGCGCGCAGATTGGCGGCTGCCGTGGCGAGCCCGACGTTGTGGTAGTTGGCCGGGCCGGCTTCTCCCGTGGCGCGCACCTCTCCCTTGGCTGTAACGAGCACCGCACGCGTGAAAGTCCCGCCGCCATCAATGCCTAGGTAAAAATCCATGCCGCCAGACTGGGCTTGCACTGGCACGCCGTCGATTAACATAACGTAACATAACACAATCAACGGCATCATAACATCTACACTGACTCTATGACCACGACCGCCCGCCAGCAGCGCATCCTTAATCTGTTACGCGATAACGGCAGCGTGCGATTGCGCGACCTGCACCTGGAGTTTGGAGTGACGCCGATGACGGTTTGGCGTGATTTGCGGGTGCTGGCGGAGCAAGGCTTGGTGCGCCGAGTGCGGGGCGGGGCTGAGGCGATGGGCGGGGCCCTGGCGGAGCCGGATTTCGAGGCCAAGCTGACGGCGTCCGATCAGGCCAAGGCACGCATCGCCGTGGCGGCGGTAAAGACCTTTGTCAACGAGGGGGATGTGATCGCGATGGAGGGCGGGACGACGGTGGCCGCGCTGGTGGATGAGTTGCCAAAGGAGCGGGTATCGGTGTTGACCAACAGTCTGCCGGTGGCGTTGCGGCTACGGGCTCGACGACCGGGCCTGCCAGTCCAAGTCGTGGGCGGCTGGTTGAGCGCCGTGTCGGGTAATACGACGGGACCGGACGCAGTCAAAGCCCTGGAACGGCAGCAGGCATCGGTGTGCTTCATC
>JBIIMH010000091.1:0-6961 GCA_044338095.1 Rariglobus sp.
CCGAAGTGCGTGAAATAGCCGACCAACGCCGCACCAGCGTCCAGGCCGCCTACAACGCATTAGCGACACCCCTGGCCGCCGCACGCACGCGGTTAACCGACGTGACCACCCTGCTCACCGACCTGCGCAAGGCGCTCGCCCTCGACCTTTCGTCTGCTGGCATCTCGGGACTCCACAAACAAACCGAGAAAGCCATCGTCCAATCGGCTGAACTTGCCACCTCCCTCGACAACCTCGCCACAGAAGTCGACAAAATCGCCAACGCGCTGCCCCGCCCCGCGCCCGCTGCGGCAAAGTAGGCAGGTCACACCCTGTTCGCATCCCGCGTCCAGGCCCTGAGCAGCTCACGCTCAGGGCCACGAGGGGTGTGTCCACAACGGGTGCGTAGCCTTGAGCGTGAGCTCAAAGAGGGCGGGCCCCAATGGCCCGTTGGACTTGGGGTGCTCCCGCTCAACCCGTTCGCGGCCCTGAACTGAGATGAGCCGAATGCCCGCCCGTCGCACACAATCCCCTTTGCGTCTGGCCGACTTTGCGTTTCTTTGAACGGCCCTTCGCACCCATGATCGCCGTCCGTAATCTCACCCGCGTCTTCCGCACCTACAAAAAACAGCCCGGATTCTGGGGTGGCGTCAAAGGCCTGCTCAGGCGGCAGTACGAAGAGACTGCCGCCGCTCGCGACATTTGTTTCGACATCGGGGAAGGCGAGTTCGTGGGCTTTATCGGCCCCAACGGCGCGGGTAAAACCACGACGTTAAAGATGCTCTCCGGCCTGATTTATCCGACCAGTGGCACGGCACGCGTCGCCGGCTTCGACCCCACCAAACGCGAGAACGCTTACCGCCGGCTCTTTGCCTTGGTTTTGGGCCAGAAAAACCAGCTCTGGTGGGACCTTCCCGCGCAGGAATCATTTCTGCTCCTCCGCCACATCTACGGCATCCCCGCACAGCAATATCAGCAAACCCTCGATGAGCTGGTCGATCTGCTCGACGTCCGGGCCAAGCTCAACGTCATGGTGCGCGAGCTTTCGCTCGGCGAGCGCATGAAAATGGAACTCATTGCGGCGCTCATACATCGCCCGCGAGTCCTGTTCCTCGACGAACCCACGATTGGGTTGGATGTGATTTCGCAAAAAGCCGTGCGATCCTTCCTGCGCGACTACAACCGCAAGTACAAGGTAACGATCCTGCTCACCAGCCACTACATGGCGGACATCAAAGAACTCTGTGAGCGCGTCATCGTTATCCACAAAGGCGCGAAGATCTACGATGGTGCCCTTAAGCAGCTCGAATCGGCCTCAGGAACGCGCAAAAAAATCATCACCGTTTTACCTGAGCCCGGCCCGGCGTTCCCAGCCAACTGGCAGTCCAGTCACGGTGAAACCTCCTATGACGCCGATGCGGGGAAGTTCACCGTGTGCGTGCCCAGTGAAAACCTCGTCGCCGTGGCGCAGGAAATCCTCACCACCGGCCCCGTGGCGGACATCTCCATTGAAGACGTGCCACTCGAAGACGTGATCGCCGAGCTGTTTAAGGCCCGGTAAACGCGCCTCCGGATGTGGCCTTGAGCGTGAGCTCAAGGATGGAGCGCCCCCTCGCAACCGCCAATCCCGCCCACTCCATCCAGCTCAGGCCGTTCCTTGACGAGTCCGCCCTGCCCCGCACGCTCGGCCGCGTGACTGAGTCCCTCCTGATTACCTTCCTCGGCGCCATCCTCGGTGCCTCGGCAGCCTGGCTTTTCCTCAAAACCCAGCTCGGCGAACGCCTGCGCTCACGCGAGACCGAACTCGCCCGGCTTTCCGCCGCCCTCAGCGCCACCGAAGCCGAACGCTCCAAGCTTCAAGCTCTTAGCTCCCGGCTTGATTCCACGCTCGCTGCCGAGCGGGCCACCGCCGTCGAAAAACTCGCCGCTGGCGAACAACGCCTGGCCGAGCGCGACGCCCTCGCCGCCCGCTACCTTGCCGACGCCGAAAAACTTCGCGCCACCCTTCAAACCGAGTTCCAAGCCGTCGCCGCCAAAATCCTCGAAGAAAAAACCGCCCGCTTCACCGACCACAACAAAAACCAGGTCGAATCCCTTCTCCAACCGCTGCGCCTGCAACTGAGCGATTTTCGCCAGCGCGTGGACACTGTTTACAAAACCGAGAGCGACGACCGCGCCGCCCTAAAGGCGCAGATCGAGCAACTGCGCCAACTCAACACCCACATCACCGCCGAGGCCCACGCCCTCACC
Organism: Rariglobus sp.; assembly: GCA_044338095.1. GTDB lineage: Bacteria > Verrucomicrobiota > Verrucomicrobiia > Opitutales > Opitutaceae > Rariglobus. Next base: position 2,230 of record JBIIMH010000091.1, read on the forward strand.
ACCGCGTTAAAAGGCCAGTCGCAGGCCCGCGGCGCATGGGGTGAACTCATCCTCGAACGCCTGCTCACCTCCGCCGGCCTGATTAACGGCCAGGATTACCTCACCCAAGAATCCCTCACCACCGACGACGGCCGCCGCCTGCGCCCCGACGTCATCCTGCGCCTGCCCGATGCCCGCCACCTGGTAATCGACTCGAAGGTCTCCCTCATCGCCTACGAACGCGCCATCAACGCCCCCGACGACGCGGCCCGCCTCGCCTCCACCACCGAGCACACGCGCGCCGTGCGCACCCACGTCGACCAGCTCAGCGCCAAACGCTACGAGGACACCGGCAAACTGATCACCCCCGACTACGTGCTCATGTTTGTCCCGCTCGAACCTGCCTTTACCCTCGCGCTCGAAACCGATCTGGCGCTCTACGAATGGGCCTTCGACCGCCGCGTAATCCTCTGCACCGCGCCCACGTTATTGGTCACCCTCAAAACCGTGGCCACCCTATGGAAACAAGATCGGCAGACAAAAAACGTGCAGGCCATCGCCGACCGTGGCGGGGCGCTCTACGACAAGTTTGCCGGACTGATTGACGACCTCGAAACCATCGGCCTGCAACTGGCTAAAACGCGCGAAAGTTACGACGCCGCCATGAACAAACTAAAAACCGGCAAAGGCAACCTGCTCGCCCAAGTCGAGGACCTTAAAAAACTCGGGGCCAAGGCCAAAAAAAGCCTGCCCGCGCCCACCCCCGAAGAACTCACATGAACCTCCACGGCAACTGGCGCCCGGTGCGCGCCGAACTCGACGGTCAAGAAGCCCCCGCCATGGCGCTCGATCGCATGGAACTCGCACTCAGCGAAGCGTCTTACACGGTACGCTTCGCCGGTGAAGTCCACGACCGGGGCGTGTGGAACGTCACCGCATCCACCCTGACGCTGACCTGCCAACACGGCGCGAACGACGGCAGGCAGATTCCCGCCATTTACCAACTTGCCGGCGAACGCCTACGGGTGTGTTACGGACTTGATGGCAACGTGCCCGCCGATTTCAAAACCAGCGCCAACAGCCAACGCTACCTGGTGACCTATCGGCGCCTGCCTTCACCCTAACTCAAAAAGCCCCGAATACCCCTTCACGTCACAGCTGAGCGGAGTACCAAATGCCACTATTAATCATCCGTGGTTAACAGTTTTAGAATCCGCGACCGTCCAGTTTACCCCGCCCCAGTAATAGGTCCCCCGACCGTTAATCAGCGATTTTTGAGTCACAAAAGTCGTTAAGGACGCCCCTGCCTGAGTTTTGTGGGGGGGCTCCATGGAGTGTCTCCTAGGCTGGCCAAGAGCCTGGCCCCCATCGTACGCCCAAGCACTGCAACTGGCTTAACATCAGCGAGACCCCTACTCAGGCCCACATAACAAGGCCCTACTCACCGGGCAAATTATGGCAATGAACGCAAAGTGAACTGGATCCGTTTTCAGGCATAAAGTAGGTCAGCACCTTATTCGTAACGCACCCTATCGGGCTTAGGGTGGAGGCTTGTTAAATTCACCGTCTTTTGACCCGCAACCTCACCTAGCCCCATGAAAGACCACCCCGAACTCAACCGCCTCCAGCCACTCGCTACAGCCCTGAATTCGGAGCTGAATCGACCAGCGATCGCATTTGATTTTATGCCGCTGGTCGGAGCCGTTCTGCTGCGCTGGCGGCAGTTACTGATGGTCGCGCTGTTGTGCGGGTTAACCAGTTTACTCGCTGGATTGGCGTTCTTTCGCCCCAGCTATTCGACCTCGGTACAGTTGAGCCGTTACGACTCGCCCATCGCCTCGGAGGACTACCGTCCACAGTCGTACGATACAGGGCTGCTTTTCGGCTTAATCGCATCCCCCGATACAATTCAAAAATCGCGGGCCAAGCAGTCTTCGTCCGCTGCGGCCAGCAAGCTGGCCGGCAGCCTGGCTCTCACCATGGATCGCAACAGTACGATAATCACCATAAAGGCAACGAGCCCTACTCCGGCCGAGGCGGTCACCCTGGCCAATCACATCGGCGCAGAATCGGTTCAATTTACCCGTGACCTCCAGCAGCAGGAAGCTCAGGAGGCGGCACTCCAACACGAGCGGCAAGTGTCCGATAATGATGCCGACCGCATCAAGGTTCGCCAGCTCCTGGCCGTGATCGAGGCGCAGCGCACCCAGGCCCAGTTGATCCAGATGGTGCCAAACCCTAATTCCGCCAAACCGGCGCTTGCCCAAACCGTCCCGCCGCGAGGCAACCACCTTTATGACCGAGTGCAGGTCGCCCGCGAGCAACTCGACGAGCTGCAAACGCGCTTTACCGACGCACACCCGCTGGTTCGCGAGCAAAAGGCTCGTTTGGCCACACTAACCGCTCAGTTACCCACCGCACCAGGCAGCGGGGGGGCCACCAACACCGTCGACGCTACGGTATTACTTGGTGCGTACCCGTCCGCCACCCAGGTGCCAAACCAGAGCTCGGGCTACGATGCACTGGCGATGACCCTGAATAACCTCGAGAACCGCCACACCTCGCTCGTCACTCGGCAACGCGCCCTACAACCCTTCCTGCAAAACCCGCCCGGCTATCTCCGCCAGTTGGAGCCCGCCACGTTGGGTAACGTGACCAAAAAACAAACGGCCCCCTGGATTGTCGCCCTCACACTGGCGGGCAGCTTTATTGGCATCGCCGCTCTCGTCGGGATCATTGTTCTGCGTGAACTGCTCGACGACCGCGTGAAAAGCGGGTCCGACCTGGAGCGCATCACTGGCCTGCCGCTGCTCGGCACGCTTGGTGACCTCGAAGACATGAAGTCGGCGAACAAAGCCCATTGGGCATTACGCAACTGGACCACGCTGCGTGGCCGCCTGAACGCCGTACCGGGGCAAGGCGTTGTTTGCGGCTTCACTTCAGCCAATGGCGGTGAAGGCCGGTCCACCTGGATTGAGCTACTCGCCGGTGCCGCCCGCCAATGTGGATTCAGTGTTCTCGTGGTTTCAGCCGACAATTCCACGGGGCCGACCACTGATTTGAGTGCGACATCCCGATCGTCGGGCACGCTCTCGGCCCCCACTTGGGGCACCCCGGAGTTCACGGCTATGCTGGTGGCCAATCCAATCCGCTTGACGGAAAAATATGCCCAACCCCAGCTGTTGCCCGCCGACAGCCTGCCGTTGCCCAGTGACTGGATCTGGGATTGCGAGCGGCGCAACCAATGGCAACGGGCGATGAGCACGTGGCGTTCGATCGATAACCTCGTGATCCTCATCGACCTCCCGCCGATGGTCTCCGCCGAGACGCTACTCCTGGTTGAAAATATGCCCAATCTGGTCTGGCTGACCGAAAGTCACCGGGCTGAGGCGGGTGAGACCATCGAGCACTTGGAAACCCTGCGGCATGCCCGTAGCCACCTGATCGGAGCCGTGCTTAACAGGGCGCCCGATGCTGCCGCGAAACCTCGTTTTGCCCGGTGGTTTGGGCGCCGCTCAATGCTGCTGGCCACGGCCTTCGGTCTGGCCGGAGCACCTGCCACCGCACAAACGGACGCGACGGGTTCGACTACGGGGTTACATTCTGAACCGGCACCGGCATCCTTCGCCGTCCTCGATACGCCCCAACGGGCCCCTTGGCAGCAGCGTTTTACGCTCGGCCCCGGCGACCAACTCCAGCTCAACGTCTACGGCCAAGCCGAGTCCACTGCGTCCTCGATTCTCATTGGCCCGGATGGCCGTATCAGCTACCTGGAAGCACAGAACCTCATGGCCGCCGGCCTCACAGTGGATGAATTCCGGGCTGAACTGAACCACGCGCTCGGCAAATTCCGGAACAGCCCCGAGATCATTGTCCGCCCCGCAGTCTATCGCAGCAAACGCTACTACGTGCTCGGCGCAGTGGTGAAAAAGGGTGCGTTCCCCCTAAGCCGCCCGCTCACGATCATCGAGGCGGTGTCGCAAGCCCAGGGACTGGAAACGCGCGTCATCGACCGCAGTCTGGTGATGCAAGCCGACCTTCCCAATAGCTTCATCTCACGCCAGGGCAGTCATTTACCGGTGGATTTCCAGAAGCTATTCGCCGAAGGTGATCTGGCCCAAAATATCTCACTGGAACCCGACGACTACCTGTATTTCCCCCCCAAAGAGAGACTGCAGATCTATGTGCTCGGCGAGGTCCGTTACCCGGGCGGGCTGATCACTGCGGGTCGAACGGGGACACTTGAAGCGATTGCCATCCGAGGCGGTTTCTCTGAGCGCGCCTGGCCCAAGCGGCTACTCGTCATCCGCGGTTCGCTCAAAAAGCCCCAAACCTTTATCGTCAACGCCAACGACATCTTGGCCGCCAAAACCCCCGACTTTCAGCTGCAACCCAAGGACATCGTTTATGTCGGCAACCGTCCTTGGTACAAAGCCGAGGAGCTACTCGACCTAGCGGCCTCCGCGTTCATCCAATCTGCCGTGGTCACCAAAACAGGCCTGAGTGTCACCCCGATAGGAACCCGTTAATCATCCGCCCTAATTGGTATTACGGTTGATTGAGTAGGGCGGAAATCCCGCCCCACCCGAGCGCCAAGTAGACAGTAACCTTCGAGTTGTCGGATGGCGTTCTGCAGTAGTGCGGTGCTTCAGCCCGCAGGTTTACAGCGTAGTCCCTCCTGCAATTACCGATGCGGCCTAAAGCACTCCATTCGATCCGGTATTAGCCTCCCCCAACATACCACTAATTAAAT
>JBIIMH010000092.1:0-6944 GCA_044338095.1 Rariglobus sp.
GTGACCGTCATGCCGGTGCTGCCGGTGGGCAAAAGGGATGTCGGCGTAAGTTTTGCGGCAAGTGAGCATGGCGTTAAAAGGCGCAGTTACCCACGAACCACCGCGTCTGCCAAGAAAAAGCTCCATCAGCCCGAACATGAAACGTGCGGCGTGGGGATCAGCCGCTGGGAATTCCCCCCTTCCGCACCACTCGTTTATTTTTGGAGTGAACTTTATCACTGGGGTCGTTGTCTTGGACCCTGTATGTCCACGCGTTCCTCTGGGTCCCAAGTCAACACCGTGTTATCGCTCTCCGCTTCGGCGCTCAGTGCCGGGCTGGGGATTTGGCTTTGGCTAAACGTCGAGCCGCCCGTGCGTTTCGCCGCTTACGCAGCTCTTGCGAGCTCGGGCTTGGCCTTCGCCTCTATTTTCTTTCGGAGCACCGCAGCGGCCCCCGAGTCGACTCCCGTGCCCGCGCCTCCGGTATCGATCCCAGCGCCCATCGCGCCGATCCCCGTGCCGGCCCCAGTTCAGCAGGCCCCAGCGCTTGATCCGGTGATGCTCGCCGATGCAGGCGCGCTGCGTTTGCTCGCCAAACTCCAAGAACAGGGCCGCCTGCTGGACTTCGCGATGGAGGACATCCGCACTGTTCCTGACGCGCAGGTCGCCGCCGTCGCGCGTGTCGTGCACACAGGCTGCCGCGAAGCGCTGCAAAGCACCTTCACGCTGGAACCCCTGCAAGCGGCCCAAGAAGGTTCAACGGTCACACTCGCCCCCGGGTTTGACCCTGAGGCTCACCGTTTACTGGGGCGCGTCGCAGGTGCAGCCCCGTTTACCGGCAAACTCCTCCATCGCGGTTGGCGCAACACCGGTGCGGTTAAACTCCCTCACTCCAGCGATGCGGCTAAACCACACTCCGGCATCATCGCGCCCGCCGAAATCGAACTTCGCTGAGCCTTCGCCTCCGCCGTTCGTAGCCGCATCGATCGCTCATTTTTCGCTTAACCGCCCCTTTGTTTCATCATGGACACCGTCTGCACTCTCGCCCTCGGCATCGACCTGGGCACCAGTAACTCGGCTGTAGCACTCGTCACGGGCCCCGAGCCTGCGCGAATTGTTCCGCTCATCCAGGCTGCCGGCCCTGGCGCGATCGAGTCGCTGCCGCTGCTGCCTTCCGCGTTGTATTTGCCGCATCCCGACGAACAAGTCACCGGCTCGTTCACTCTGCCCTGGACCGCAGGTAAGGATGCTCCGGTGGTCGGCCGCTTTGCTCGCAGTCGTGGTGCGCTCGCTCCCGACCGGCTCGTGACTTCCGCCAAATCCTGGCTGTGCAACTCCCGCATCGACCGCACGGCGGCCATCCTGCCTTGGCAATCCGACTCCGTGCCGGCCGCCGCCAAAGTTTCCCCTCTCGACGCGACCACTCATTTTCTTGCCCACATGCGCGCGGCGGTGACTCACGCCGACGAACTCAACTGGGCCGCCACCCGCGTGGTGATCACCGTTCCGGCCTCCTTTGACGAGGCGGCTCGCAACCTCACCCGCGACGCCGCCAGCCGCTCGGGTTTTACCGAACCCCTCCTGCTCGAAGAACCCCTCGCGGCGTTTTACGCCTGGCTGGAAACGGCCGGCACCGACTGGCGCCGCCACGTGCGCCCGGGTGACGTCGTGCTGGTTTGCGATGTCGGCGGCGGCACGGCCGATTTCAGCCTGATCGCCGTCGGTGAAACCGCCGGTGCCTTGGCGCTCGATCGCATCAGCGTGGGTGAACACATCCTACTTGGCGGCGACAACCTCGATTTGGCCCTTGCCCATGCGTTGCGCGCCCAACTCGAAGAAGCCGGCCAAGCGGTGGACGAGTGGCAGTTTCTCGCCCTCGTGCAGGCCGCGCGTGACGCCAAAGAAGCGCTCTTTAATGATCCCGCTTTGCCCGGCGTTCCCGTGGCCGTGCCCACTCGCAGCGCCCGGCTTTTTGCCAACACCGTTGCGACCCGACTCGAACGCCCTTTGCTTGAAGCCATCGCACTCGACGGCTTTCTACCGCTCACCTCGCCCACGGATTTCCCCGCCGGGCGCAGCGCGGGTGGCTTGCGCGAATTGGGGCTCAACTACGCCGCCGATCCCGCGCTGAGCCGCCACCTCGCCCGCTTCCTTCAACGCAGCGAGCAAAACGTCGCCTCCTCCGCCGGCTTGCAGGCCTGTGTGGCCAACGCACTCGCCACCCGTGCGCACGGCCTGCTGCGCCCGACCCACGTGTTGTTCAATGGCGGGGTGTTTAAGGCCGCACCCATGCGCCGCCGCGTCCTCGATTTGCTCGCGGGTTGGTTCGGCGCTGCTCCCGCCGAACTCGCCGGAGCCGACTACGACCTCGCTGTTGCACGCGGGGCCGCAGCCTACGGGCGTTTGATTAACTCCGGAGCGGGCGTGCGCATCCGCGCCGGCACGGCTCGTTCCTACTACGTCGGCCTTGAATCCACGGTGCTTGCCGTGCCCGGCTTCAAGCCTGCGATCAAAGCCCTTTGCGTCGCCCCCCAAGGTATGGAGGAAGGCACCAGCGCCACCCTCGCCGAACGCGAATTCGGCCTGGTCGTCGGCGAACCGGTGGAATTCCGCCTTTTTAGCAGCACCGCCCGCGCCGGTGATCGTACCGGCACGCTCGTCGCCGATGCGCTGCGTGATCTTGAGGAAAGTGCGCGCGTCGAAACCGTGCTTCCCCCGGGTAAAGGCCTCGCCGAGGGTGACGTCATTCCCGTGCGGCTGGTTTCGCGGGTGAATGAACTCGGCGTACTTGAACTCCACCTACGCCACGCCGAGACAGATCGGACCTGGCGGCTGGAGTTCAAGGTTCGCACCGCCTGAGTCCGCGCTCACCCGTGTCTGATCTCGCCACCTCCATCCTCGCGCCTGTGCCGCCTTGCACGCTGAGCATCGGCATCGATCTGGGCACGAGTAACTGCGCCCTCGCCACCGTTGCCGCGACGGTCGACGGCGCCGTGTTGCCACCGGAAATCGTGCCGATCGCCCAGATCGAAGAAGGCGGTTCAACACTCCTCGCCGACCTGCTTCCGTCTTTCCTGTATCACCCCAGGCCCGACGAGCAGGCAACGCTCGGCCCGTCGCCCGTTTGTGGCTACCTCGCACGCCGCGCCGCCCCACGCACCCCAGGTCGCGTGACCCACGCCGCAAAATCCTGGCTCAGTCACCGCCTCGTCGACCGCACTCGCCTGATTCTCCCGTGGGGCAGCACTGAGGTTGCGGAAACCGAGCGGGTTTCGCCGGTGTCCGCCTCTGCCCAGCTCCTGCGCCAAATCTGGGCCAGCGCCCGTCCGCTGCTTTCGACATCACTTGATCCTGATGCCGAAAACGCTCCCCCAGTTATCCTGACGGTGCCGGCCTCATTTGCGCCCGATGCCCAAGAGCTCACTCTCGCCGCTGCCCGTGAAGCCGGCCTGCCCGCTTGCGTACGCCTACTCGAAGAACCGCAGGCCGTTTTTTACGATTGGCTCGCACGTCACGGCGGCGCCGCAGGGCTCAATCGCTGGCTGAAAGCCCTCACGCCCGCCGTCTCTGGCGAGCAAACCGCCGCGCCTCGTTCGCTCAACCTGCTGGTTTGCGACCTCGGTGGAGGAACCTCCGATTTCAGTCTTTTTACTGCGCGTCTCGCCGGGCCCGATGACGCGACCGGGCTGCCCCAGCTCGAACGCATCGCGGTCGGTGAGCACCTTCTGCTGGGAGGGGACAACATTGATGCCGCGCTCGCCCACCACCTTGAACGCGCGTTGGGCGTGGCGCCGGACGCCCGTGCTTGGCCTGGGCTGGTTGCCGCCGCCCGCGACGCCAAAGAGGCCATTCTCACCCGCGATGCAGCCGACACCACTCCGCACACCGTTGGAATCGTCCTTCCTGGCGGCGGACTTTGGGGTGGCACGCGCTCGCTGACGTTGGACCCACAGGACGTTCGCAACCTCGTGGTCGACGGTTTTTTCCCTGCCTGCGCTGCCGACGCAAACCCGCAAAAACCCTCCAGCGGCCTGCGCGAACTTGGGCTGCCCTACGCCGCAGACTCCGCCATCACGCGTCATTTGGCCGCGTTTTTGCGCGGGCATCACGTCGATGCCGTGCTCTACAACGGCGGGACCCTCGCGCCCGCATTCCTGCGTGAACGGCTCGCTGGACTGCTGAGCGAGTGGCAGGGGCATTCCGTCGTTGAACTTGATAACCCGCGCCCAGCTCAAGCCGTGGCGCTCGGGGCGGCGTGGTATGGTGCGCAACTGCGCCGTGGCACGCCGCTCATCGCCAGCCATGCCGCCCACTCCTTCTGGATCGAAACGGGCACGACCAGGGCGGCAAGCGCCCAGCCAACAGCTAAGAGCTCTCAGCTATCAGCTCTGAACTCTGAGCTCCTGTGTATTCTGCCCCACGGTACGCCGCTGGATCATCCGGTACGCGTTTCGCCTGACGGCCTTTTGGCGCGGGTTAACCAGCCAATTTCATTCCGCCTTTATTCCGCCGCCCGCTCGGCCGCCGAAGTCGCCGGTGAAGTCCGCACGGCCAGCGCCGACTTTGTCGCCCTGCCGGAACTCTCGGCCATTTTACAGCTTCCGCCCGGGGTGCCGCTTCCCTCCAACGGCCTGCTTCCCGTGGCCGTCGAAGCCTCGCTCAACTCCGTCGGACTGCTCCGCGTGCGTTGCCTGCCGCTTAATCCGCTCCCGGGTTACCCCGAGGCCTGGGACCTTCGCTTTCCGCTGAGACAGCCGTCCTCGATTCTTTCGGGTTCCTCCGTTTCACCGGCCCTAGCCGCGTCCGGCGCTTCGCAACCTGACGCCCCGAGTAACTCCGAGTCGCCTGCTTCCGCATTGCCAGCGGCGCTTGCGGCAATTGAGGCCGTTTTTTCGGGTACGGTTGCTACGGCAAAACTCAACACGCCGCGCTCCCTGATCCCTGAGCTGGAGCGTGTTCTTGGGCAACCCCGCGCCGACTGGTCGCCCGCCACGCTTCGCGGTCTCTGGACGGCGCTTGCCGCGACCCTTACGCGGCGGCAGCGCTCGCCTGACCATGAGGCGGTTTGGCTCAGCCTGGCTGGTTATTGCCTTCGCCCCGGTTGCGGTTGGCCTCACGATGACGCGCGCCTCAACGAGCTGTGGCGTGTGCGTGAACTCGGGCTGGCGTTCCCCCGTGATCCGCGCGTTCAAGCCCAGGACTGGATTCTGTGGCGCCGGGTTGCCGGCGGCCTCGATGCGACTCGTCAAGCAGCGCTTTGGCGGCGCTGGGAAAATCCGCTGCGTGGCGCCGAGGTGCCCGCCGAGCTGATACGCGCCGCCTCCACGCTGGAGCGTCTGCCGCAAGCCACCCGGTTTGAACTGACCCGGCGCCTGCTTTCCCGGTTGCCGCGCATCACCGCCACGTCACCTGGCCAACTCGAAGCCTGGCTTTGGGCCCTCGGTCGGCTGTGTTCGAGGTATTCGCTTTCAGGTGACCCGGCTGACGTGCTGCCGCCCTCAATCTTAGACGAGTTAATCGCCACCTTTGGCGGCCTAAAATTCGGCTCGCACGCCCTGGCTGCATGTGCCGCGCTGACTCAAGCCGTGCGCTGCACAGGTGAGCGCACCCTTGATGCGTCTGCCGAGGTTCAAGCCGCAGCCCTCGTTCTGCTCGAACGGTGGGGCGCAACCGCCGCGCAACTGGATCGGGTGCGCACGGTGGTTGCCCGTGATGAATCCGCCGAGGTTCAAGCCCTTGCCGGTGATCGCCTGCCGCCGGGCTTGATTTTCGCCCGCAAACGCGGCTGAGTCAAAACCTGAGACCGTCGTCGGCCATAACCGAGCGTTTGGTTTTCAGGGTTTTCCCCGCCCGATCAAGCGGCGAGGTTGAGAACCGCGTAGGTGCGTTTGCCTTTTCGCAAGAGCACGTGTTTGCCAAAAAGTAGGTCGGCGCTCGTGAGCGCGCGCGCGATGTCGGCGCACTTCACGTTGTTGATATAAACTCCGCCGCCCTCGATGTCCTTGCGTGCTTGTCCCTTGGACTGGGAAAGCCCCGCGTGCACCAGTGCCTCGGTCAACGCCCAGCCGGGGGCGGTTAACTGAGCGGCGGTGACCGTCTGGGTGGGGATTTCGCCGACGACGTCGCGGAAAACCTCCTCCGTGGTATCACCAATTTCAGCACCGAAGAGGATCTCGCTGGCCTTGAGCGCGGCGTCGAGTGCGGCTTGGCCGTGGACGAGGCGAACGACCTCGCGGGCGAGGGCCTTGTGGGCTTCGCGCGGGCCGGGGTTGGCGGCGTGTTTCGCTTCCAGATCTTCGATCTCGGGGCGGGCGAGGAAGGTGAACTTGCGCAGGTACTCGGAGACCTTGGAGTCCTCGGTGTTGACGAAAAATTGGTAGAGCTTGTAGGCGCTCGTTTTGGTTGCATCCAGCCAGACCGCGCCGCTGGCGGTTTTGCCGAATTTGGTGCCGTCGCTCTTGGTGATGAGCGGGAAGGTCCAACCCCAGGCGGTGGCGGCGAGTTTTTTGCGGATGAGGTCCGTTCCAGCGGTGATGTTCCCCCATTGGTCGGAGCCGCCGATTTGCAGTTCGCACTGGGCGATTTTGCGTAGGTGGTAGAAATCGTGCGCCTGCAGGAGCTGGTAGCTGAACTCGGTGAAACTGATGCCGGCGTCACCTTCCATGCGTGATTTTACCGAATCTTTGGCCAGCATGACGTTGATCGGAAAAAATTTCCCTACGTCGCGAAGGAAATCGAGCAGGCTGATGGGGGCGGTCCAATCGGCGTTGTCGACGAGACGGGCTGGATTGGCGGCCGCGGTGAAATCGAGCAGGCGGGCGAGCTGTTGTTTGATGCAAGCGATGTTGTGGGCGAGCTGCTCGCGGGTGAGCAGGTTGCGCTCGGAGGAACGGCCCGAGGGGTCGCCGACCATGCCGGTGGCGCCACCGGCCAGGGCGATCACGTGGTGACCGGCCAACTGGAAG
>JBIIMH010000093.1:0-6910 GCA_044338095.1 Rariglobus sp.
ACCTTCACCCCGCCCGCCTGAGCCTGCGCCACGCGCGTCTTGCTCCTCGGCTCCGGCGAGTTGGGCAAGGAGGTTGCCATCGAGCTCCAGCGCCTGGGCTGCGAGGTCATCGCTTGCGACCGCTACGCCGGTGCCGCCGGTGGTGCTGCTACGTCCGGCGCACAGCGTGGCCTTACTTGGCTATGGTGAGGGAGTTCCGGTTATCGCCGGAGTTGCCGAAGCGCTGGCCGTGCCAGAAAGCCAGATCCGCTTATTCGGTAAACCGGAGTGCCGAGGCCACCGCCGCCTGGGCGTCGCCGTGGCGACGGGAAATACCCCTGACGAAGCCCGCGAGCGCGCCCGCGCCATGGCTGCGGCCATCACGATCACGGTGGGCTGATACAGCAGTTTTTTAGGTAAATTGGGGCGGTGGGTGAAGGGAGTTACAAACCAATGAAACCTTTCCAGAATGGGCGAAAATAGCCCTTTTTGCTTAGGTCTTGGTTGAAACGCGCGGTTTTTCGGCTCATTTCTGCGACACTTTAATCCAATAAAACTATGAACTCACTCTGGTATCTCGCCATCTTGATAGGGCCTTTTCTGTTCGGCTTGTACGCGCAGATGCGCGTTCATGGTGCGTACAATAAAAACGTACAAATTCCCTCACGTGGCCGCATCACTGGTCGTGAGGCCGCCGAAGCGGTGATGCGCTCCGCTGGTATCACCAATGTCGAAATCGTCGAGGTCCCCGGCCAACTCACCGACCACTATGACCCCCTTCATCGCCGCTTGGCGTTGTCGGAGTTGAATTACAACGGCACCAGTTTGGCCGCGCTGGGTGTGGCGGCACACGAAGCCGGACACGCCATCCAGCACAAGGTGGGCTATAGCATGATGACGGTTCGCCAAACCATCGCTCCGGCCACCCAGATCGCCGCCGGCGTTTCGAACTACGTGATCATGGCGGGTGTTCTCATGCTCACGTTCATGAACAAGAGTCCGCTAGGCCATTCGCTGCTTATGATCGGCGCCGTTGCGCTGGCCGTCATCGTGCTGTTCCAGTTGGTGACCCTGCCTGTTGAATTTGACGCCAGTCGCCGTGCCAAGAAGCAGTTGGTCTCCCTAGGCATCCTCGATAAGGAGGAAATCAAGGGCGCCAACGAAACCCTTGATGCCGCCGCACTGACTTACGTCGCCGCGTTTGTTGCAGCGTTGGGCTCCTTGTTGCACGTGGTCATGATGCTGATGGGCAGCAATCGCCGCGAAGAATAACCGTTGTGCGAAAAAAGACCGGGTGGCTATGGGGCCTCCCGGTCTTTTTTTTGGACTGCTTTTTTCGCCTGCAACAGCCTTACCGGCCGAGGGGCGAGGTGGATCAGTCCTCCTTCTGCAGGGCGGCGATTACGGAGAAGTCCTCCAAGGTCGAGGTGTCGCCCTTCACTTCGCGACCGGCGGCGATTTCCTTAAGAATGCGGCGCATGATTTTCCCCGAGCGTGTTTTCGGCAGGCCCGCAGCGATCCGCACGGCGTCCGGCTTGGCAAAGGAGCCTATTTCACGGCCAATGTGCGAGCGGAGGTCCTCCTTGAGCGCGTCGCTGGTCACCACGCCGCTCTTTAGCGATACGAACACCACGAGGGCTTGGCCCTTGAGGCTGTCGGGGCGGCCCACTGCGGCTGACTCCGCAACCGAGGGGTGCGAGGCCAGGGCGGCTTCCACTTCGGCGGTGCCGAGGCGGTGGCCGGAGATGTTGAGCACGTCGTCGACGCGACCGGAGATCCAGAAATAGCCGTCTTTGTCCTGCTTGGCTCCGTCGCCGGTGAAATAAATGCCGGGGAAGTCGCCGAAGTAAGCCTTTTGGAATCGCGCGTCGTCGCCCCAAAGCGTGCGCAGCATCGAGGGCCAGGGTTTGGTGACAACCAGTTTGCCGTCGGTGCCACGCGGAACTTCCTTGCCTTGTTCGTCGACGATTTTGGCCGCGACACCAAAGAACGGCAGGCCGGCTGCACCGGGCTTGCTCGCGATCGCTCCGGGCAAGGTGGTGATCAAGATCGAGCCGGTTTCGGTCTGCCACCAGGTGTCGACGATGGGGCAACGGCCCTTGCCGATCAGTGCATGGTACCACCGCCACGCTTCGGGGCTGATCGGTTCGCCGACCGAGCCGAGCAGGCGCAGTGAGTCGAGCCGGTGGCGAAGCACGTAGTTGTCGCCCCAACGCATAAACGCGCGGATCGCCGTCGGCGCCGTGTAAAGGATCGTAATGGCGTGGCGGTCGATCATCTGCCAAAAGCGGTCGGGCTCAGGCTGGTTGGGCGCGCCCTCGTAAATGAACACCGTCGAACCGTTGGACAGCAGGCCGTAAACGACATAGCTGTGGCCGGTGATCCAGCCGATGTCGGCGGAGCAAAAGTAGCGATCGTTCTCCTTAAGGTCGAAGACGCAGTGGGCGGAGAGCTTTGCGCCGAGCAAGTAACCGGCGCTGGTGTGGAGAACGCCCTTGGGTTTACCGGTGCTGCCGCTGGTGTAGAGGATGAAAAGCGGGTGTTCGCTATCGAAAGCCTTGGCCTTGTGCTGGTTGGGGCCGCCCTTCCAGGCATCGTGCCACCAAATATCGCGGCTCTCAACCATGTTGATCTCGGTGCCGGTGCGTTTGAGCACGATGACCGCTTGCACGCTCGGGGTTCCCTCAAGGGCGCGGTCGACCACGGATTTGAGTTCAACGACTTTACCGCGCCGCCAACCCCCGTCGGCGGTGATGACCAGCTTGGCCTGGCAGTCGTTGATGCGATCCTTGATGGCCTCGGCGCTGAAGCCGCCGAAGATCACCGTGTGAACCGCACCGATTCGGGCGCACGCCAGCATGGCGACGATTGCCTCGGGCACCATCGGCAGATATATCGCCACGCGGTCGCCGGCGTTGATACCCATGTTTTCAAACACGTGAGCCAGACGGCACACGTGCATGGAAAGCTGCTTGTAGGTGATCGTGCGCACGTCGCCTGGCTCACCCTCAAAAATAAGCGCGGCTTTGTTCTCGCGAGCGGTGCCCAGGTGGCGATCGACGCAGTTTTCGGCCACGTTGAGTTTGCCGCCCTTGAACCATTCAGCGTGCGGGCTTTTCCAGTTCAACACCGTGGTGAACGGCTTGCGCCACACCAGCTGCTCGTTGGCCTGCCGCCCCCAGAAGTTTTCTGGAGAGTTGACACATTCGGCGTGAAGCTTCTTATACGTGGCAAGACTTCCCAAGTTGGCTTGACGTTGAAACTCGGCTGAAGGCTTAAAAACCCGTTTTTCGCGGGGCTCGAAGGTAATCTTAGGTTCTGACACGTTTTTATTTTTAGGATTTTTCATGCGCTCGGATCTTCGTGCGCGGGGGTACTATAACCGTTGTTTCTGCGGTTTGTTATCCCGTCAATGGTGTGCCAACGGTTTAGCACCCCATATGCAATATGCTTATTCTCATTCTTTTAATTCATTCCCATGGCTAATACATCCGCCCCCTCCGCACCCGCTCCGACGCCGATCGAGAGCCAACCCGCTTCTCTGCCGACCGCCGCTGACGTGCCCGTCGCCGCCGTCGCTCCCGCTGCGGTGTCTGCGCCCGTCGCCCCTCCCGTGGTTGAGCGGCCGCCCGAGGTCGTGATCCATGTCGAGGGCGTTCTCGACATCGACATCCAGAAGGGCGGCAACGGTCAACTCCTTGACCTCACGCGCTATGGAAAACGCCGTCCTTCCGACACCTTCGTCCCCAAGGAGCTGATTCGCCGCTTTAAATTGCGCCAAGGCAGCCGCATCACCGGCACCGCTTGGCCGGCCGAGGGACGTTTCACCAATCCGAAGATGAAGTTCGTCGAGACCGTCGACGGCATCTCCATCGAGGAGCGTAAAGAGCGACCTGAGTTCACCGCGCTCACCAGCATGTCGCCTGATAAGCAGCTCAAAACCGAGCTCAAGGACGGCCGTATGACCACCCGAGCCGTCGACCTGTTTTGCCCCATCGGCAAAGGCACGCGCGGCCTCATTGTCGCCCCGCCGCGTACCGGAAAAACCACCCTGTTGCGCGATTTAGCCTTGGGCGTGCTGCAAAATCACCCCGAGTGCCACGTCATGATCCTGCTGGTCGATGAACGCCCCGAGGAGGTCACCGACTTCCGCCGTAGCGTGCCCGCCGAGATCTGGGCCTCGTCCAACGATGAAAACGTGGACAGCCACGTGCGCATCGCCGACATGGCCATCGAGCGTGCCAAGCGCTTGGTGGAAGTCGGCAAGGACGTCGTGCTGTTTATCGACTCGATCACCCGTCTGGCCCGCGCCCACAACACCCTTAAAAACTCCGGCCGCACCGGTTCGGGTGGTCTCGATGTGCGCGCCCTTGAAAAACCCCGCCAGCTTTTCGCTGCGGCCCGCAATGTTGAAGAAGGCGGTTCGCTCACCATCGTGGCCTCGGTGCTCGTCGAGACCGGCAGCCGCATGGACGACGTGATTTTCCAGGAGTTCAAGGGCACGGGTAACAGCGACTTGGTGCTCGACCGCAAGTGCGCCGAGATGCGCCTGTGGCCGGCGATGAACATCCAGTCCTCCGGCACCCGCAAAGAAGAGCTGCTCATCGACGCCAAAAAACTCGATTCGATCCACTTCTTCCGCCGCGCGCTGGTCGCGCAGAAGGTTGAGGAGGCGACCGACACGATGATCGCCCGCCTGTCCAAGACGAAGACCAACGAGGAGTTCCTCAAGTTGATCGCCCGTTAATACTCATTAGCGTTCAATTTGGGGTTTACGGCATCCTTGAGCTTACGCTCAAGGCTACACGCTTCGCGAACACGCTCCTCGTGGCCTTGGGCGTTAGGTTAAGCTGTTTGCCCAAAGGTCGCCGATGGTTCAATTAGGCGTTTTTTTCCTTCGCCGGTTTCCCTGAGTTAATTAATTTATGCACACTGCTCTTGTCATTCTAGCCGAAGGTGTTGAGGAGCTGGAAGCCATCGCGCCGATCGACCTTTTACGGCGCGCGGGCGTCAAAGTCACCGTAGCCGCGCTTGCCGAAACCATTCATGTCACCGGGCGCAATGGGATCACCCTGCATGCCGACGCGCCGTTGTCTGCGGTGGGCGATCATCTCTTTGACCTGCTCCTGATTCCAGGCGGGCCCGGGGTAAAACTCCTGCGCGCCGATCCGCATGTGCGCACGCTTGTTTTGGCCCATCACGCCGCGCATCGCTGGCTGGCGGCGATTTGCGCGGCACCAACGGTTTTCCATGACGCCGGTTTGCTCGAAGGCCGGCGCTACACCGCCCACTTTTCTGTGGCTAACGAGCTACCGGCCCTGCTCGGTGACGCGCGCACGGTAGCCGACGGGCACTTGCTCACCTCGCGGGGGGCGGGCACCGCAGTTGATTTTGGGCTGCTCCTGGTCGAGAAACTCGTTTCACCCCAAGCCGCGCAGGATATCGCCCAATCGATCTGCGCGTAGTCCGGTTCGCCGTGCTCCCGCGGAGTTGAATGTGTAGGTTGGGCGCGATTCCCTAGGTGCGGACTTGCTGAAAGGGCGTGTATAGGGGTAAACCTAAAAATCATGCCTGATTCTCGCCCCGAACCCACCTTGCGCCGCGTACTCGCACTGTCGTTGATGGACGGTTGGTGCATGACGTTATTCTCGGGTTTTTGCCTGTCGCTGTCGCTGGGGCTGGGGCGGTGGACCGGCGTCGCAGTGGGGGCAAGCGTTCTGAGCTGCGGCATCACGACGTTGTGCGGCAGGAAGCGCCTGATGCGCGGCGATGCGAGCGGCATGATTTGGCTGCTGCGGGCGCAACTCGCTGTGCTGGCTATTGTTTTTCTCTATGTGCTGGCAAACCTGCTCGCCTACGACGCAGCCGCGTTGATGGCGCATCTTACACCGGAAATGCGTGGCATGCTGGAGAAGGCGGGGGTAGCGGTGGCGGATTTGGAGCCGCTGTTAAGGACGCTTTATTTCGCCGTCTATCTTATCATCATGAGCGGCACCCTGTTGTTTCAGGGCGGGTTAGCCCTGTTTTACAAGACCCGCCGTGGCCGCGTTACGGCGGAGTTGGCCGCCCGGGTGTTGGGCTGATCACCCTTTTGTGTTTTCTTATAATGATATAGTGCAGTCTAGAATGTACTTATAATGAGGCATGGTCACTCGGGTTATTACGATTAATCGGCATGTGCTCAGAAATTAACGTCACTTGGCGTTTGTTAGCGGTTAAAATTCCTGTGCCGAGTTTAGTACCGGGCGGTTTATCAATTTCGATAATGCGTGGTTTAATACCGTTTTGAATTGGGCCTGGGGGCGAGGCCAACGCTGCTACAGGTTCGGAAAATGCAGCGTTGGCCGGCCCTGACCAAGGGGCCGACCGGAAACAAAACACCGAAGCAGGCTTTGCTTTGGCTGGCCGCCGGCCTGTAATCGGCAAACGTTCCCCGTTTTCCTTCAACACCGCCATGCGCCTGCGCCTCTCTTTTCGCCCCTATGCTTTGCCGTTTTGCACGCCGATGCGCACGGCGCATGGCTTTTGGGCGGTGCGCGAAGGTCTGATCGTGCGCCTTACCACCGAGTCGGGGCAAACCGGTCTGGGCGAGGCCGCGCCGATTCCCTGGTTTGGCACCGAGTCGCTCGATGAAATCACCGCAGCACTCTCAGCACTCGGTGAATGGGTCACGCCCGAGCAACTCGCCGCCGTGCCTGCGCGGCTGGGCTGCCTGCGTTTCGCGCTGGCGGAGGCGTTGGTTCGCGTGAACGACGCTTCCGCATCTTCCGCGTCGCCGAATCTCGCGGCAGGTAACCCCCTATCGGTTCCCCTGTCCGCAGCTTACTTGCCGGTCGCGGCCTTGCTCCCGGCCGGGCGCGCCGCCCTGGCTGCGATTTTACCCAAAGCGGAACTCGGTTTTCGCACGTTTAAGTGGAAGGTCGGCGTCGCT
>JBIIMH010000447.1:0-6894 GCA_044338095.1 Rariglobus sp.
CGATGCTATCAGAAAAACCGGACGCTAACTCGAAAACACCCCCCACCCCAAACCCTAGGCGAAAGCCTGACAGAACTGACACAACCCCCGCCGCCCATGCCTTCCGTTCACCGCCAACCCCGCACCCCGTTTTGGATTGGCCATTTTACCGACCCGAACGGAAAGCGCATCGCCCGCTCAACCAAGGAAACCGACCGCGCCGCCGGAATGGCCACCGCCGAGAAGTGGCAACGCGAAGCCGACATCCTCGCCGCCAATAAGAGCAAAGGCCCCGGCGACTGCATCCAATTGGAAAACCCCGGCCAACTGCTCGAAGCCTTCATCTCCCTAAGCCAACGCGCCAAGGCGGGCACCCTCAACTTGAACGACGGGCAAAAGCTGGTTTCCGACCTGCTCGCCGCCTCCGGTCAAGACCGGCTCCGCAACGAAACCACCCGCGAAGTGTTCGCCGCCTTCGTCCGCGCCAAGACCACCGCCCGCTCAGACTCCACCGCCAAGGCGTACAAACAGTTTTGCGAGGCCTTCGTGTCATTCCTCGGCAAGCGCGCCGATCTCCCCCTAGCCAACGTCACCGCCCGCGACATCGAAGACTTTCGCGACGGCGAACTTGCGCGGGGTGTTTGCGGGGCGAGTGCAAACCACGCCCTTAAAATCCTCACCGCCCCCTTTAACCAAGCCCGCCGGTTGGGTCACATCACCCACAACCCTTGCGAGGCCGTGGACGCCGTCGGGCATGAAGCCGCCATCCGTAAGCCCTTCACCGCCGAGGAACTGTCCGCCCTACTCGCCGCCGCTGACAACGAGTGGCGGGGCATGATTTTGTTAGCCTACACCACCGGCTTTCGCATCTCCGATTGCTCGCGCCTCAAATGGGCGGACGTGAACCTTGCCCGTGGCGTCATCACCCAACGCCCGAAAAAGGAACGCCGGGACAAAGCCGCGAAGAAGCAAGAAACCGTCATCCTCGACGAACTTCGCGAATGGCTCACCGCCAACCAAGGCGTCGGCGAGGCCTTCGTGTTTCCTACCATTGCCAAGAAACCGACAAGCGGGGCGTCGGGCACCTCGACGACGTTTTTTAAGCTCATGGACAAGGCGCACATCGTCATCACCAACTTATCCCCTGCCGGATCGAAGCGGGCATTTTACGACAAGGGTTTTCACTCGCTGCGACACACCTTCGTTTCCGCCGCCACCAACGCGGGCGTAGCGAAGGAAATCCGCATGGAGCAAGCCGGGCACAACTCCGCCGTCGCGAAGCGATACGAGCACCGCGAAGTTGCCGCCGTGAAAACCGCCCTCGACGCCTTCCCCCGCATCACCCCCAAGCCCGCCGTCGCCGTATGAAAAAGAAGACCGCCAAGACGAAGCCGGGCAAAGGGTCCGCACCCGAAAAAGGCCACCGCCCGGCCTCGCCGGAACTGATCGCCAAACTCAACACATGGGCCCGCGTGAACAAACTTCAGCGCGCCGTGGTACACGGCAAAGCCCCCGCACTCGCTGAGGAAGTAGTAGAGTTTCTACACGCCGTCACAGGGGGCACCTATGCCATACCGCGAACACTGAGAGGGTTTCCGGGGTCACAGTGTGCAGTGAACCCGAGCACAGGGGACGTCTATACCATCCCGCAAACATTAAAAGGCTACTGCGTTAGTGAAAGCGGGGAGGCATGGAAAGCACCCCAAAGTGCCATCGAAACGCCCGTCCTTGTGGAAACCGTTCTGAGCGCAATTCGCGACGGGGACGCAAAGACACTCCGAAACCTCGCCGCCGCCGTCGAACGGGTCTACGCCCGCGCCGATGTTACAGGGGGCAAACTCACCTTTAAGCCAGCCAAGCCCGGAAAGCTGGCCACCTTGGCCAATGCTCAAAAGTCCGGTACAGTGAAAGTGTCGGGCAAGGACATTGCCGCCCCCGGCATTTCCGAACGCACCGCGCAACGGATCGCCCGCATTGCCGGGGCGAAACCCGCAAAGCCCGGACGCAAAAAGAAGCATAATCTCGACACGCCGGAACCAAGGAAAAAGCCCGACACCGCCGCCGCCCTGCACCGTGAAGTTGAGTCCGGGGCGAAAGCGTTTTGGGCAAAGCGTAAGCGCAAAAAATAGAACCAGGGAACGCTGGGGTTTTTGGCTGTTTTGGAAATGCCGCCAACTGCTCGCGAGCACATGGCGCGAATGTCGAAGCCGCCATAGTTCATACTGGACGCCGTGAACAAATCACCCGTCCAAAAAACCAACACGGCCCCCGCAAAACTTGCGGCCCTCGCCGTTCCCGTAGCTCCCCACCTCAACGGCCCCCGTGCCGTTTTTGATTCCTCTGTTTGGCTTCGACTTTGCCGCCCCGGCGAGCGTTGCCCCGTCTCCGGTTTAAGCCGCTCAACCCTCGCCAAACTGGTTCGCCCGTGCGAGCGCAACGACTACCGCCCGCCCGTAGAAAGCCGCCTGCTTAAACGCAAAGGCGCGGCCCGTGGCGTGCTGCTCATCAGCAAGCAAAGCCTGCTCGATTACATCAACGAGCAACCGGCGCCCACCCGCGCCGACGAAACCGACGGGGACGCCGCCGCATGAGCACCCCTAAACGAAAACACCCCCGCGCCGGGCAAGGCGGGGGGGCTTTTGGAAACGGACGATCTGAACACTGTCTAAAAATCAAAGCCCGCCACGTCTCGCAAGACTTCGCCGACAACTTCGCCGCCGAGGTGATGCGCACCGGGGGCGAGGTTCACCGCGTCCCGGACGGCAAGGGCGGGGTGTTTCAAATTTCCATCATCAACCCCGGCGCAATCCGTCCGGCCAACCGTGACGGGCACAACTGACACCATGCGCCCCCACCTACACCGCCCGCCCCTTGACCGCTCCGCACTCGACGAAGCCAAACGCCGCTTGCCGATCTCGACTGTCTGGCGCGCCCTCAACCTGCCCGGCGAACCTCGCCGCCTCTGCTGCTCACCCTTCCGCGAAGATCGCCACCCGTCGTTTTCAATCGAAGCGGACGCCCTGTGGCACGACTTCGCCGACGGCACCGGGGGCGACGTGGTTTCCTTCGTGAAGCGCGCCACCGACTGCACCGACGCCGAGGCCATTCGCCGCGTTTTGGATCTCGCCGGGGGCAACGTGTCACCCGTGACGCTCGCACCCCGCCAAGCCCCAGCAACGCCCACCCGCCCCCCGCGTGACGAGCTAACCGGCCTCAACCTGCAACCGCTCACCGTGGGCGAACTCGAACGCCTCGCCGATCTCCGCGCATGGCCGTTATTCGCTGGCCTCGCGATTGCCTCCCGCCGTGGGTTGCTCCGCTGTGCCGACGTTCGCCACCGGGGCGAGACTCACCGCGCATGGATCGTCACCGACGACGACCGCCGCGCCGGTATGGCCCGCAGAATGGACGGCGAGGCATGGCAGTTTTACGACTACACCTCGAAGACAAACGCGCTGCGCTCCGACGATGAACACCCGCCCGGCCTCGCCGACGTGGTCACACACGACCGGCCCGGCGTGCTCATCTGTGAAGGGGAACCTGACACCCTCGCCGCTCTGCTGCTGGCATGGCTCGCCGACGTGTCCGACCGTGTGGGCTTCATCTGTTTGCCCGGTGCACGCCGCCCCATCCCGCCCGCCGTTTGTGCAAAGCTCCGGGGGCGTCGGTGCCGGATCGTCCGGCAAAGCGACCCACCGAACAAAGACGGCAAGCGCACCTCACACGAAGCCGCCTTGTCCTGGCTCGAATCCCTCACCGCCGCCGGTATCTCCGCCGACGTGTTACCACTCGACGGCCTACGCAAAGCCGACGGCCAACCGGCAAAAGATTTGGCGGACCTGTGCCGCCGTCCCGCCGATCACGAAACCCTCGCACCACTCGCCGCGCATCTCTGCGCCCCCTTCACCACCCAATGACCTTTCCCGCACCTCTCACCCTCGAAGCCGCCCGCGCCGAGGCCCAACCTTGGCCCGCCCCCCGACCGCTCACCCGGCCCGCTCCGCCCGTCCTCAACCTAGCCGCCGCCATTCCCGATCACCTCGCCGAGCTGCGCGAGTTTTGCGAGGCCGTCGCCGTCTCCCTACAAGTCCCGTCCGACTCCGTGCCGCCGCTTGTCGTCGCCCTTGCATCCATCGGCACCGCCCGCGCCCTCGAAATCGAACCGGCCCCCGGTTGGCGCGAGACGGCCCCGACGTGGTTTGCCGTCCTCGCTGAACCCGGCGAGCGCAAGTCCGCCCTGCTCTCACTACTCGCCCGCCCCGTGTTCGACTGGCAAGCCAACGAGCGCGCCTACCTCCGCCACGAACTCGCCGCCTACGGGGAACGCCGGCGCATTGCCGAGGCCCGATTGACGGGGAAGCGTGACCTAGCCAAGCGCGCCAAGACCGGCGAGGATTCTGCCAGACTCGAACACGAAGCCCTCGCACTCGCCGCCGCACTGGAAAACCTGCCCCCGCTCGCCGCCCCCGAACTCATCACGTCCGACTGCACCCCCGAAGCCGCTCGCGACCTGCTCGCCCGCAACGGTGAAAAGCTCGCGATTGTATCCGCCGAAATCGACGCCGGGCAACTCATGGGAAGCCGCCACGCCAAGTCCGGCGCGCCCAACATCGACTTGTTTTTGAAAGGCTACACCGGCGACCCTGCCCCCTCGCACCGCGTCGGCAAGGACGTGCCCCTTGCCCGCCCCGCGCTCGCCTTCGTGCTCTGCGTGCAACCCGAGGCCCTGCGCGATGTCCTCGGGGACCGCACCGCCAAGGACCGAGGCCTAGTCCCGCGCCTGTGCCTAGTCGCCCCGGAATCACGCATGGGGACGCGCCTTGACCTCAACCCCGGCGAAGTCCCGCCGCACCTGCGCGCATGGTGGGGGGCAAGTGTCCGCCGGTTGCTTGACCTCAAATGGCCGGGGCGTGTCATCCTCACCGCCACCGGCCCCACCCGCCACGAAGGCCCGCCCCGCGTGCTCACCCTCAACCCCGAGGCCCGCGCCGTGTTCGACGTGCTCCGCCGTGACCTCGAAACACGCAACGGCCCCGACGGGGATTTGCGCCCGCTCGCCGCGTTCACCTCGAAGTTACCCGGCACCGTTGCCCGGATCGCCCTCGCCCTCGAAGCCCTAGGCAACCCCGCCGCCGAGGTTATCACCGGCGAGACGATGCGCGCCGCCTGTGAGTGGGCACCGTGGTTAATCGCTCACGCCCGCCACGTCCTCGGGGACGCCGCCGAACCCGACGAAGTGAAGAACGCCCGCCGCCTGCTCCGGTTAATCCGCCAACACCGGCTTGCCGAGCTATCGTCCCGCGAAGCCCAACGCCTCGCCGTGACCATCCCCGCCGACGAAATGACCGCCGCTCTCGAAGTCCTGCAAGACGGGGAATGGCTCCGCCTGCTACCGCCCGCCGCCTCGCTGGCAATCGGTGGGCGTCCGCCCTCGCCCCGCTTCGCTGTGAATCCCACCGCCCTCGAAGCCTAGGACGGGGGGGGCGGGTCAAAAGCCTGACACCGTCGAAACGAAGACCGCACTTGGTATCTTCAGAAAAACACAGCCGGTAATCATAGGGTGGGGGTCAAATCGCCCGCCTAGGCAAAAACCCACGGATTCACCGCAAATCGCCGCAAATTTCCAATGAACACAAACCACACCAAGCCCGAACGCTTCCTGTCACCCAAAGAGCTGCCCGACGCCCTCGCCGCGATTGGGTGCGCAGACTTCAACCACCGCGCCTGCATGGTGCTCGTCCGCGCCATGCGTGCCGATGGGGCACCGATCATGCGGCACAAGTACGCCCGCGCCTCCGACGCCGCTGCGTGGCTTCTGGCCCATCCTACATGGCGTCCTCACGGAAAAAACCTCGCGACCTCATGAGCACCACACAACCGCCCGCCGTGCCCCGTGGCCTGCATCATAACGATGTCGCTCTTCTTTGGGGATGCTCTGTCCGCACGATTTTGCGCCTGATCCACAGCGGTGAACTTGAGGCCGCCCGCATTGGTCGGAAGACCTACATCGTCAGCCAGGTCGACGCCGCCGAGTTCTACGCGAGGCGCTCGGCTGGTTTGTCCGCCATTGGCACGTCGAAGAATGGCGGCCGGCCGTGGGGCGGGTAAATTTTGAGGCATGGCAACCACCACCCACCAAACACGCGGCCAAATCGTCGCCGCCCTACCCGTAGCCCTTCGCGCATCAGCTGAAGCGCTTTTCCGTTCCTTCAGTATCGCGCCTTCCGGCAAGTCTGCCGCAGGTGAGCCCCTGTTTTCGCCCTCCCTTGTTCGCGCCGCGATCGAGACCACCGAAGCAGAAACGCGAGCCGCCAAGAACGGCCTGCACCGTGTAGCCGCCCGCGCTCCCGGAGCTACCCGTTCCGCCAGTGGTGAAACCGACGGCCGCAGCGGCATCCAATTCGCCCGCTAGTAAAACCCTCAAAAAACTCCACCATGTCTTTCATCGACTTCATCAAACCGAAAGCAGCCAGCGAGAAAATCGTTCGGGTAAAAATCCTTTCCGCCACCATGGCCCGCCCCGCTGGCAAGCTCGACACCGAGCACGTCGCCGCCGGTTCAGTCATCGACATGGGCGAGGCTGATGCCCGCTTTCTGTGCGACGACGGCACCGCCGAACGCATCGGAGGCGTTGGCGCAGAAGGAAAACTTCTGCTGCACACACAAAAGCCCAAGCCCGAAAAAAACAAACCCGCGCCGCTGCCCGATTCACTCAAGGGCCTGCCCGTTTCCTTCGCCAAGGCGTGGGATTATATCGCCAAGCGCCGCGCCATAGTTGCCGACCTCGAAGACGCACGCGAGCGAGCCCTACCGAAAGACTTCAAGGCCCTGAGTGGTTTCAAAGACGGCCTGAAATTCTACGCGCGCGCAATCATCGGGGAAGTCGGCATATTAGAGCGCATCGCCCTTGGCGAT
>JBIIMH010000094.1:0-6869 GCA_044338095.1 Rariglobus sp.
GCCGTCGCTGAGCACGATGAGAAAGCGGTCGGCCGCGCTGGAATTGCCGAAGGCAGAGAGGGTGGTTTCGAGCAGGGCGTCGTAATTGGTGCCGCCCTCGGGCAGGTAATCGGGGTTTAGGACCGGTAGGAATTCGCGGAGTATCTCGTAGTCGGAGCTCAGCGGGCTTTGCAAAAAGGCGGTGCCGGAAAAAACGACCAGGCCGACGCGCTCGCCTTTGAGCCGCTCGAGCAGGCTGGTGATGAGCAGGCGGGCGCGTTCCAAGCGGGATGGTTTAACGTCTTGCGCCAACATGCTGCGGGACAAATCGAGCGCGATGATGATCTCACGTGCCTGGTCGAAAACGGGCTCATCGAGCTGGCCCCATTGGGGGCGGGCGACGGCGAAAATCGCGGCGACGAGCCCAAGGGTGAGGAGAAGTCGGGCGCGGGGGGCGCCGGCGCGCGCTGACGGTGGGCCGAGGACGAGGGACGACTGGCGGGCCTCGGCTTGGTGGATTTTGGGGCGCAGTTTAACCGTGGCGGTGTGGCGGCGCAGCAGGTCGAGCGCGAGCAGGCCAAGCGGTACGAGTAACAACCAGAAAGCGTGGGGCCAGTAGAAGCTCATAGGGAAACCGGCGGGCGCGGGGTGGTGGGTGGGGCTTTGAGTTCGCCGGGCTTAGCGCGGCGGGCGGCCGTGGGCACTCGCCAGGAGGCGGCACCGGCGACCAGCGCGGCGAGCAGCAAGCTCGTTACACCGGGCACGGCTACCCACGGAAAAAGCTCTGTGGTGAGCAGAAAACTTTTGGCCTGAAACTCGATTTTTTGGGCGCGGTCGATGGCCTTGAAGGCCGAGGCGATGGTCTTGGAGTCGTCAGCTCGGTAAGCACTGCCACCGGTGAGATTGGCGATCTCGATGAGCATGCTTTGGTCAAGGTCGGAGGCCATGCGGGTGTAACCGACTTTTTTCCCGCTCTGGTCGAAGACGGGAAAGGGCACCAGCCCATCGCGGCCGGCACCGATGGTATAAACGGGGATGCCACGGCCTTTTGCAACTGCGGCGCTTTGCATCGGGGTGAGCGCGCCCCGGTTGTTGGCCCCGTCGGTGAGCAACACGGCAAAAGCTCCCTTGCGCAGCCCATTTTGTTCGCGCGCCGCTTGTTCAAGTCGGGTCAGGGCGAGACCGAGGCCGTCGCCAATCGCGGTGCCGTCTTCGATCAGGCCGATCTTGAGTCGCTCGACTTGGCGGGCCAGCCAGTCGTGGTCAAAGGTCAACGGGGCGAGCGTGTAGGCGCGCCCGGAGAAGACCACGATGCCGATGCGGTCATTGGGGCGCTGCGTAATGAAGGCTTGGATAACCGGTTTGATGGCCTGCAGCCGGTTGAGTCGCTCGCCGCCCTTTTCGAAGTCTTCGGCCTGCATAGAGCCGGAGAGGTCGATTGCCAGCATAATGTCGTAGCCTTGGCTGTGGATTTCGCGCTTGTCCTCGACCCGCTGCGGGCGAGCGAGCGCGACGATCACCAAGATGAGTCCGAGCCCGGTGAGCCCGGCTGGCCAGTGCGAGGGCGAAACCCGCGAGGGCCGGTGCCAGGCGGAGGCAAAGGGCACCAACAGCACGGGAACGGCGCGGCGTCCGCGAAGCCACACGACGGCCGGAATCAGCAGCAAAGCCAAAAGCCAGGCTGGATCGGCGAGCCGGAAGTTTAAAAAATCGAAGGTCCAAAAGCCGACGACAACGGGCGAAGAAAATGGAGCTCCCACAAGGGCTGAAATCATTTTGGCGAAGTGCGGTTTTACCTGTGGAGTGGGCGCGTTAGTGGGCTTGGCGGGCGTGGAAAAAGCGCACCAGTGCGTCGAGGCGGTCCTCTTCGGTGCTCACGACCAGGCGGGTAAGCGCGTCGGGAAACAGCTCGCGCCAGGTCGCGTCGCGTTGCTCGCACCAACTGGCGTGGGCCGCCCTTTCGGCGGCAGAGTTTTCCAGCGTGACGAGTTGTCCGCTCACCGGATCGTAAGCGGCGAAAGAGTCCCCATCTGGCAGCTTGCGGTCCCAGGGATCATCGACGCGGAATCCCATGGGTTGATAGCGCTTGCGCATCACAGCCCAGCCGTCGGGAGCGACACGCGGGGCGAAATCCCCCAGCCAGATGAGGATGCTGTGGCGGGGCGCGGCGCGGGCGAGCAGGCGCCAGGGAATGTCGCTGTGAGCTTGGAGCTTTGGGCTTGAAGCTGTGAGCTGCGGAGCGGGGGCACCCAGCAGCGAAGCGGCGGCGTGGAGAATCGGACCGCGACCGCGCACCGGTTCGCGCAGGGTGTAGCCATCGGGCTTGGCATGGAGAAAACCAACCCGGTCGCGATTCACCGCGCCAAGGAGCATCACCAGTCCGGCCAGTTCCAACAGCGCCTCGCGTTTTGATTGGGCGCCGGAGCCGAACTGCAGGCTGGGCGTGTCCTCGAAAACGATCATCACTGTGACCTCGCGTTCCTCGACGAATTTCTTGCGGTAGGGTTCGCCGAGGCGCGCGGTCACGTTCCAGTCGATGTCGCGCACGTCGTCGCCGAATTCGTATTTGACCACCTGGTCAAACTCCATGCCGCGGCCGCGGAACGCCGAGCGGTATTCGCCGCTCAGAACGTTCTCCACCGCATGACGCACGCGCCACTCCAGCCTGCGCAGCAAGGCGAGCGGGGAGGCGGGGGCTTTACCGGGGGTGATGGGTAGCGGGGGTGGCACGTTTTTAAAATCGTTCTCGTTCTCTTACTCTTTCGTTCTCTCGCTCGTTTGCTTCGGCGTCTTCCTCAGACTTACCGGAAGAGAACGAGTAGGAGTAAGAGAACGAGAACGAGTCGGAGGCTGAGTTCAGGCGCTGGGCACCGGGGTTTTCCTGATGACCTCGGCGATTAGGTTGTCGGCGGTGATTTCTTCGGCCTCGGCTTCGTAGGTCAGCCCCACGCGGTGACGCAGCACGTCGGGGGCGATTTCCTGAACAAGACCGGGTGAAACGTAGTCGAGTCCGCGCAACCAAGCCAGGGCGCGTGCGGCTTGGTAAAGCGCAAGCGAGGCACGCGGTGAGGCACCGAAGCTGAGGTAACGTTTCCCGCCGGCCACCGGTGCGGCCAGTTCGCGCGTCGAACGTACCAGGGCGAGGATGTAACTTTGGATCGCGGGAGAAAGGTGAACCTTGTCCACCTCGCCGCGAAGTTCGAGCAGCTCTTCGCCATTGGCCACGGCGTGCAGCGCGGGCTGGCGGGTGACCTGTCCCCACCGCTGCATCATAATGGATTCCTCGTCCAGGGTCGGGTAATCGACGATCAGCTTGAACAAAAAGCGGTCCGTTTGCGCCTCGGGCAACGGGTAGGTGCCTTCCTGTTCGACAGGGTTCTGCGTGGCCATGACGAAGAACGGCTTGGGCAGCAGGTGGGTTTGGCCACCGATGGTGACTTGGCGCTCCTGCATGGCTTCAAGCAGGGCGGACTGCACCTTGGCGGGGGCGCGGTTGATTTCGTCGGCCAGAACCAGGTTGGCGAAGATTGGCCCGCGATGGGCGGTGAAGGCGCCGTCTTTGGGTGAAAACACCATCGTGCCGACCACGTCGCTCGGCAGCAAATCTGGGGTGAACTGCACGCGCTCGAACTGAATGCCGAGAGCGGTGCCCAAAGATTTAATCAAAAGGGTTTTGGCGAGACCGGGCATGCCTTCGAGCAGCACGTGGCCGTTGGCCAGCAAGGCGACGAGCAGGCGCTCGACGACTGCATCTTGGCCGATCACGGCTTTGCCGATTTCGTCGCGTAGTTTTTGGGACCAGGTGGGACCAGTAATCATGAAGGAGTCGGTGGGTGGGTGGGCTTTAAGCGGAGTCGGGGGACAAGCTTGCGCAAAAAATGTTCCACTGAGAAAAAGGAGCCACCGTGGATTTACCAACTCAAATTCAAGACCGTCTGGATGCACTCGGTGTCCTGGCGACGGACATCGAGGAGCGGTTTGTGCGCGGTTCGGGACCGGGCGGGCAGAAGATCAATAAAACCAGCTCGACGGTGTGCGTAAAACACCGGCCTACGGGAGTCGAGGTGCGTTGCCAGCGCGAGCGTTCGCAGGCTGCCAACCGCGAAACGGCGTGGGCCGAGTTGTGCACTAAATTGGAAACCATCCTGCGCGTCGCCGAGCTGGCCCGCCAGCAAGCGGTGGCCAAAACACGCCGCAGTACGCGCAAACGCAGTAAGCGCCAAAAGGCCATTTCTGTGGCAGGCAAACGGCACCGCGCCGAAATCAAGGCCGGTCGCGGCCGTCCCGCGCCGTAACGCGCTTGGTGCGTGCTGCGGCGCCTCCCGTGGCTGCGAATGGCGGAAGCGCGGATGGCTTACTGCTTGCGCGCACGGGCGGACGCCTCGTTATAAGTGCCCCATGGCCCGCCTCCCACTCGAAGATAACTTTTCTGACGTCATTGCCAAAGCCCAGACCGGTCTACGGATCACCGATGAGCAGTTGGCCACGCGCGCCGAAATCAGCATGGAGGATTTGCTCGCCGTGAAATCCGGCCACCTCCTCGACGCTGTCATCCGCCGCATCGCCCGTCATTTGAAGCTGGGCACCAACGCGCTGGAGGCGCTCGCCCACAAACGGTTTTATCCGACCGCCCCGATTTTTTCCCGCGGCCTGACCCTTTTCAATACCCCGCAGGGCGAACAGACGGTGAACAACTACCTGATCTGGGACGCGCGCTCGCGCTTCGCCGCGGTGTTTGATACCGGCACCAACGCCGAGGCGCTCATCGATACGATTCAGGCCGAGCATCTGGATGTGCGGCATATTTTTATCACTCATACGCATCACGATCACATTGCCGCGCTGCCGGCGTTGGCGGCGGCTTGCCCGCGGGCCGATGTGTGGTCGAGCGAGCTGGAACCGGTGGATTTCCCCGGCGCCAAAACGTTTAAGGAAAACGCCCATTTCCACGTCGGCGACGAGTTGGCCATCAAGACGCTGTTTACCCCGGGGCATTCACCTGGGTTGACCACCTTTTTTGTGACGGGCTTGAGCTGGCCGCTGGCAATTGTGGGCGACGCATTATTCTCTTCCTCGATCGGTGGCAGCGCCGAGCATTACTCCGAGCAGTTGCGCAATGATAACGAGAAAATCTTCACTCTGCCGCGTAACACGGTGATCGCGCCTGGACATGGTCCGATGACCACCTTGGCGCTGGAAAAGCTGCACAATCCCTTTTTCGCGCGCCAGTAATTGGGGCGTGGCACCCACTCACCTGGACGTTTGCGGGCAGTCCCGAACGTTCACGTGATTCACGCCAGCGTGAGTTTAATCGACAAGGCGCACGGGTTCGACTCGGAGGCTGCAACGTAAGGCCTCTGATTTCATCCCTAAACGGGGCAGGCGCTTATTTCTCCAATTTGACCTGATAACGAGTGAGTGAACTACCTTCGAGGCGGGTCAATTCTGCCACGGCGATGCGCAGGTTTACCTGGGCGAGCAGCTCGTTCACACGGGCGGTATCGTAGTCGCGGCGGGCGTCTTCCACGAAGCGGTAAGTCGAGCGGCCGGCTTCGTAGCGGGCCTTTTCGGCTTCGAATTGTTTGCGGCTGAGCTCGGTTGCCAAAACGGAAACGGTGACGGTTTCGCGGTTGGTATCGACCGCGCGAACAGCGGCGCGCACGTCGACGAGCAAGTTCTGATCGAGCTTGGCGATGGCGGTTTCCTGGCGGGTGAGGTTGGTGCGGGCCTGGCGGTATTTGGCGCGTTCGGCGCGCAGCCCCCACGGGATCGAGAGCGTCAGGTCGACTTGCCAGTCGTAGGAATCACCGGAAGCGGAGCTATTCAGCGCGCTGCTGGCGTTGCGGCGGTCGGCACCGTTGAGGCCCACTGCGGCACCCAAATCGAGGGAGGGAAGGCGGTTGTTTTTAGCGACGGCCACGTCGAGCTTGAGCTGTTCGGCGAGCAGTTGATTGGAGGCCAGTTCGGGCGCGTTGGCCAGAGCCAGCGCATAGGACTGGTCAAATGACACCGCAGGGACGGGCTCATCGGCGAGGCGGACGGGCCCGGGGCGTTGGGCATTGGCAAAGCGGCCGATCAGGTTGAGCAAAGCATCTTCGCGATCGTTCACCGCTTGTTCGGCGAGCAGGAGGTCGCGGCGCGCGTTGGCCACGCCGACCTCGGCTTGCAGGACGTCCAAGCTGGTGGCGACTCCGGTGCGCTGGCGGATCGTGTTTTCTTCAAACAGGGTCTGGGCGACCGCGAGGCTGAGTTTGCGCACGACGAGTTGTTCGCGGGCGAAGGCGAGGATGTAGTAGGCCGACTCGACGTTGCGGATCACGGTGAGTACGGCGTCCTTAAAATCGTACTGGGCGCGGGTGACGCCGAGGCGGGATTTCTCGAACGTGGCCCGGGTAATGGTCACTCCGAATCCCTGCAGCAGCGGTTGTTTAACCGAGAGCGCAAGGTCGCTGTTAAAAACGGGGTTGAACAGCGGCGGGGCGACAAAGGGTGACTCTTTGCTGCGATCCAGCGCGGTGCTGACTGTAGCCGTGGCACCGGAGGCCAGGAGCTGCGTCACGCCGACGGCGATGGACTGGTCGCGGGTGTTGCGTGTGGGGCTGACGGTGGAGTCCCTGGCTCCGGCTGCGGTGACCGAGGAAAAGAGGGTCGGGTCGAAGCTGGCATCGGCGGTGATGACCGAGTCGCGGGCGTTCTGGGTGGTGAAAGCTTGGAGCTGAAGGTCGAAATTTTGGTTGAGCGCGCGGGCCACGCATTCCTCCAGCGTGAGCGGGGCGGGAGTCGGCGCAGGCGCGGGCGCAGGTGTTGGCGCGGGCACCGCCAGCTGGGCGTGGGCGGGACTGGTTACGAGGGCGGCCAGTGCGAGGGTGAAGAAAGCTGCAGGCGGGAGT
>JBIIMH010000337.1:0-3211 GCA_044338095.1 Rariglobus sp.
GGGCTTGTCGGACACGTGGGCGTAATGGGCGCGCAGGACCTCGGAGGAGAGGCGGATCATCTTGGTTCCAACGATCTCAAAACCAGCCTTTTCAAAGCGGTCGATCACGTTGCCGGCATGTTTGTTGGCCATGCAGTCTGGCTTTAGAATAACGAGGGATTTTTGCATAAACAATATACCTTACGGCTCAGCCTGTCTCCGAGTGAAGCCTGATTTTCAAAAGCTTTCCGGGCTGGGTGCGAAGCGGGCCTTTGAACTGGATGTAGCGGGCACAAAAAACCCGGCACGAGCGAGGCGGGCCGGGTTCGAGGAGCGGGCGTACGGGGCGCCAGTTTGATGCTTACTTGCCGAGGCTCTTGCGGAGGTCGTCGAGCTGGCCGGCACTGCCGAGCAGCACGTTGCGGCTGGCAATGAACTTCGCGTATTCCTGAATGAAGATCTTGCCCGGGGGGCGGAAGTCGAACTCGGAGGGCTTGTCGCGGAAGAACTCGCGGTGAACGCGGGTCCAGACCAAGCGGCCGTCGGTGTCGATGTTGATCTTGGTGACGCCGAGCTTGGCGGCGGGCAGGTATTCATCGACGTTCACGCCGGAGGAGTCGGCGATCTTGCCGCCAGCGGCGTTGATACGGGCGACTTCGTCCTGGGGAACCGAGGAGGAGCCGTGCATGACGAGCGGATAGCCGGGGACGCGGGCCTTGATCTTCTCAAGGACGTCAAAGTGCAGCGACTGCTTGCCCTTAAACTTGAAGGCGCCGTGTGAGGTGCCGATGGCGCAGGCGAGGGAGTCGCAGCCCGTGCGTTTGATGAACTCTTCGGCTTCGGCCGGATCGGTGAGGGTGGCGTGGCCGTCCTCGACCTTGATGTCTTCTTCGACGCCGCCGAGCATGCCGAGTTCGGCCTCGACGGAGATGCCCTTGGCGTGGGCTTTTTCGACGACGCGCTTGGTGATCTCGATGTTTTTCTCGAACTCATCGTGGGAGGCGTCGATCATGACGGAGCTGAAGAAGCCGGAATCGATGCAGTCGTAGCAGGTCTGCTCGTCACCGTGGTCGAGGTGAACGGCGAAAATCGCGTCAGGGAAAATCTCGGCAGCGGAGCGGATGATGGCTTCCAGCATGCGCTTGTCGGTATAGTTACGAGCGCCCTTGGAGATTTGGATAATGAAGGGGGCCTTCGAATCCATGGCACCCTTGAAAAGGCCCATCGCCTGCTCGGCGTTGTTGATGTTGTAGGCGCCAATGGCGTACTTGCCGTAGGCGTGCTTGAAGAGCTGTGCGGTGGTTACGATCATAGGTTGATTCGGTTAAGGGAGAGTCTCCACGTTACTGATCACGCGAAACGCGCCGCAAGGGTTTTCGCGATGCGGATCTTGGTTTCGTGTCCGCACGCTTTGCGCAGCGGGTTGGGTAGGGCCGTTTTGGCTACATCCGGTCGATCAGCGACTCGATTTCAAATCGGTTTTCAGGTGGTGGGAGTTTGTGCGTGGTGGTGGAAGAATATGGGGTTTTGTTAGGTTCTCGTCGTGTTGCGATTTGGTCGTGCTCGTTGCAACGGCCTCAGAATTCCACAGTCGCGCCATCACTCGCCAAGCCTGAGTCACTTACAGCGCCTCGACAACGCCATGGCGTCCCCAATTCAAAGGCCGTTTCCCGCTTGCGGTTTTACGCCGCCGGAGGGTTGGCAACTACTGTGATGCCGGGGCCTTGGGCGGGTTACGCATTAGATCGCGAACCTGTTGCTGGGCTTTTTGCTCGGCTTGGAGCTGCTTGAGCGCCGTGACTTGGTCCGGGGTCAGCACGCTTTGGGCCTGTTGGATGACGGTGTCCGACAGGATGGCGTTCGGGCGATTGCTGAAGCCTCCCAGCGAATCGGCGGCGGCACTGGCGGTAAGCGCTTTGACCAGAAACTCGGATTGGGTGGTGTTAAGCGGCGTGCCACTATAGCTGAGGCGCAGGTCGAGTTGGCTGACCAGGCCGCGCTGGGGCAGGCTGGTTTCGTAGTTTTGAAACTGGTTATAAACCGCCTCGCCTAGGGTGCCTTTTATACTCGCATCAACTTCCGCCTGAGCTTGGGCGGTGAGCGTGTTGATTTCATCGCGATTGGCACGCGGGTCGAGGCCCTGCGCGCGGGCCGAGGTCATCACATCCACGCGCGTGGTTTGGCGTTCGACCAACAGGGTTTTGAGTTTTTCGAGGTCGGCTGGGGCGAGCTGCAGTTTTTTAAACAAGTCGGCGTAGCGGCTGTCGAGGCCCGCGCGCTGCTGGATATTCATCGCTCGGGCAAACTCGGGGGTGGCCATGAGCGAGGCGAAATCGGGGCGGTTGCCGCCACGGACGCGGGGGGCGTTCGGGGCCGCGGGCGTGTCGGCCGGAGAGTGCGCTTCGGTCACGAGTGCACTCGGTGCCTCGGCCACCGCCGGCGTGGTGACGACGGGCTGGGTGGTGTGGCGCGGTTTGACTGCGGCGGTGGCGGCGGAGGTTTTGCTGAGCTCGGCCTGAAGCGTGTCGAGGCGCTGGGTTTGTTGCCAAGCGAGGTAGCCTGAACTCGCGGTAGCGGCGGTCAGGAGGACAAGGAGGTAGTTTTTCGCTTTGGCGTGCATGGGGTGGATGATGCTGGCGCCGCGTGTGGGTTAAAGCGCAGCGAGGTTACACAAAAAAGACGGCGCTGTGTGATCGCAGTCTTTTTTTGGGGGATGTCGTTTAGCGCGAGGGGAACTCGAACTCGGCCTTCTTTTTGTCTTTCGAGAGCGTCAGGTACGCGCTGAACGTCGTGCCGCGTTTGGACAGCAAGCCTTCGATCAGGCCGGTTTTGCCCATCTCGACCAGGCGCTCGATCTCGTCAACCGGAAGCTCCTTGCCGCAGAGGATGCGCTTCAATTCGAACACCATGCGCGGGCTGCCGTCGGCCTGCGGTTTGACGACCACAAAGGCGTCGGGCGTGAGGTAGAGTTCGCCGTCGTGGACTTTGCTTTCGCCGAGCTTTTGCGCGTTCTTGAGGTCGAGCGGGGCCTTGGTTTTGCGCGGGGCCTTGGGGCTACCGTCGGCGTTCTTGCCGGCCGCACGCGGGGCGCGGGGCGGGAACTCCCAGGCGATCTTCGGGCCGACCCGCAGTAGGAAGGCGTCAAACGGACGGCCTTTCTTCGAGGTGAACCCCTGGATCAGGCCGGTTTTTTTGTTCGGTCCGACCAGGTCGATTGCCATTTCGCGGGTGA
>JBIIMH010000287.1:0-3631 GCA_044338095.1 Rariglobus sp.
CTTTTGGCACATCAACCTGCCGACTTTGAACGACTCGGTCCATTCGCCATCGATCTTTTCACGCAGGATGTAGCTGGTCGGTCCTTCGCACAGCTCGGCCTTGGTTTTGGGATCGGTCCAGAATGGTTCGAGGGCGTTGACGTCGACCTTGGCGCCGAAATCGAGCTCGGCCTTTTTCTGGCCGGGCTTTTTCTCGTCGTCGACGATCTTGATTTTCGAGGGGAAACGGTTGCCGGTTTTGGCGGAAACGAAGCCGTCGAGCGGGCCGATTTCACCGGTGGAAATCAACTCGCGAACCTCGGACTCCTCGAGTTTACGGCCGCTCATGACCTTATAAACCGTGAGCACGCCGTCGCGGGATTTGTAGCCGCGCAACGTTTCCAGCATCGGCTGATGGTCGGTGGGCGAAATGATGTCGGTGACGCGGGAATTTGCCTCGGTTTCCTCGAAGGTTTTGGTGCGATCGACGATGCCCTTGGTGACCTCGACGATCTCATGCATGAACTTGTCGCGGGGGTACTTGTTCTGCTCCATCTGGCGCAGCTTCGACTCCCATTCGCCGGTCATGTCGGGCTTGGTCAGAGCGTCGGCATTCACCGCGTGGAGGAACTCCAGCAGCGACTCAGCCTTGGTGGTCGGCAGCAGTTCGCGCTGGTTGCGCTCCACGTACTTTTGGTTGATCAGGCCCTCGATCGTGTCGGCGCGGGTGGCGGGGGTGCCGAGGCCACGTTCCTTCATGGCGTCGGCCATGGCTTCGTCGTCGACGAGCTTGCCGGCACCTTCCATGGCGGAGAGCAGCGTTGCTTCCGTGTAGCGAGAGGGTGGCTTGGTGGTTTCAGAGTGCAGCGAGGCGCTGGTGGTGACGGCCTTGGCTTTGTCCTCGGGGGAGAGCGCGGGCAGGGCTTTGGAGTCGGGGGAATCGTCATCGACCACAGTTTTATTATAGACCGCGAGCCAGCCGGGGGAGGTAAGGACTTTGCCCTCGGTCTTGAAATCGTGGCCGGGTGCGACGGTTGAGATGCGGGTGGTGACGTCGAATTCGGCAGAAGGGAAGAACGTGGCGACAAACCGGCGCGCGATCATGTCGTAAACCTTGGCCTCCATCTCATCGAGGTTCGCCGGGGTGGTGGTGGTCGGGATGATGGCAAAGTGATCCGAGATCTGCGCGTTGTTAAAGATGCGCTTGTTGGGTTTGAGCCAACCCTGGCCGAGGACGGTGCCGGCGTGTTTGCCGAGTTCACCGGTGAGGTTTTCCAGGGTTTGGCGGCAGGTGGGGATGTAATCCTCGGGGAGAGCGCGCGAATCGGTACGTGGGTAGGTGATGGCTTTGTGGCGCTCGTAGAGGGCCTGCGCGATCTGGAGCGTGCGGCGGGCGGGCAGACCGAAGCGGCCGTTGGCCTCGCGCTGCAAGGTGGTCAAGTCGTAGAGGCGCGGGCTGGCCTGGTTGGCGGCTTTTTTATCCTCACGCACGCTCGCCAATGGCTTGCCTTGGCAAGCGTTGAGCACGGCTTCGGCCATGGCCTTTTGCCAGACGCGGTCGATGCGATCCTGCTCATCGTTCTCGGCCTTTTTAAAGGGCGAACGCTGGTAGACACCCTCGTAGGTGCCCTTGGCGACCTTGAATTCTGCGGTGACGCGCCAGAAGGGGCGGGGCTTGAAATTGCGGATTTCCAGCTCGCGGTTAAACACGATGGCGAGGGTGGGGGTCTGCACGCGGCCGACTGAGGCGACGTTGCCGGCGCGCGATCCGAACATGCGCTTCGTGAGGGCGCGGGTGCCGTTGATGCCGATGAGCCAGTCGCTCTCGGAGCGGCAGCGGG
Source organism: Rariglobus sp. (assembly GCA_044338095.1). GTDB lineage: Bacteria > Verrucomicrobiota > Verrucomicrobiia > Opitutales > Opitutaceae > Rariglobus. Next base: position 1,821 of record JBIIMH010000287.1, read on the forward strand.
CGGCGGCTTCCAGGCCGGCCATTTGCGCGCCGTCGCGGAGTTTTTTGAAGGCGGTCTGTATGCCTTCGGTGGTCATGGTCTGCATCCAGGCGCGCTTCACCGGCAGCTTAGATTTGGCCAGTTGGTAAAGGTAGGCGAAGATCAGCTCACCCTCGCGCCCGGCATCGCAAGCATTGATGACCTGGTCGATATCCTTGCGGGCCAGGAGCTTTTTAAGGTGGGTGAAGCGGTCCTTGGAGCCCTCGATGGGCTTGAGGCCGAAGGTTTCGGGGATGATCGGCAGCATTTCCAGGCGCCAGAACCCGTACTTTTTTTTGTCGATGTCCTCGGGCATTTCGAGTTCCACCAAGTGACCAACGGCCGACGAAATGACGTATTCGTCGTTCTCGTAGTGATCGTCTTTTTTGGGGATTTTACCGAGGGCCTTGGCTAGATCTGCGGCCACGGAGGGCTTCTCGGCGATGATGAGGGACTTCATTGGGAGGGGAGCGGTTACGGGGCACCGCCGGGGATTTCAAGGCTTTGTTTTATGCGGTGGGTGCAGCACGCAGTGAAAGATGGGCAATAAAAACATAATAGTTAAACTGCGCGGCTCATTTTTTTGCGCTGCCTGCGCCCTACTGGGGCGGCGGATCGAAGCGTTTGAAGCCCGCTCGCCCAATTGTTATGAGCCACATGTCCACTTCGCTGCTTGGGTCCCAGCCAGCAAACAACCAAGCCGAATCAAAACCCTTTTGTTGGTTTACCCAAAAGTTGTTACCTTGGGTCCCGTTTCACGACACCACCGAAAGCCTCTGACTAACACTGGCGCTCGCCACGGGTTGCCTATTGACGCCGCCCCGACTCCTCCGCTTTTAATCACCCAAGGAATTCGGCTCATGCCGATCGTCTGGCAACCGTTTCGCGGTCAACCGACTTCCACTTTCCGTCCCTTAAATCGTAACCACTAATCCACCACCACCATGGGCAAAGGCGAAAACGCAAAGAAAGAGACCAAGAAACAGCCGCTGAAAACGGCTAAAGAAAAGAAAATCGAGAAGCGCGAAAAAAAAGCGAAGAGCTCTTGATAAAAAAACGCCGACTGAAAAGTCGGCGTTTTTTTGTGCCTGCGGAATCCGTTCGGCTCGGGCTGCCAGCCCCGTCCTAAACCGCCTTCGGCCCCACCACCAACTGCGTGCGCTGGCTGCGGGTGAAGTGCTTTTGGGCAAACGCCTGCAAGTGACCAATCGTCACCGCATCGATCAGCGCGTCGTAGGTCGCGGCATCGTCCGCCGGCAGGCCGTAGAGGGTATTCAAACCCGCATGCATGGCTCGCGCCCCGTTGGTTTGCAGTCCCATGCGCCGCCCTGCCTTGAGGCGAGTCTGGCAGCGCAGCAGTTCGGTCGCGGTGACCGCCCCCGCCTGCACTCGGGCAATCTCGGCGTCGATCTCGACGAGCACGTCGTTGGCCGTGGCCGGAGCGGTTCCCGCAAGGAAGGTAAACATTCCGGCGTCCACACCCGTGATGCGGCTGGAGCGCACAAAGTACGCGAGCCCCTTTTCCTCCCGCACCCGCTCAAACAGGCGTGAGGACATGCCACTGAACAACTCGTCGGCAACCTCGCCGACATGGTAATCAGGCGCCAGTAAACCTGGTCCGGGAAACGCTTGAAATACGACCGCCTGCTCGCGCGGTTGCGTCTCCACAAAATCGCCCACCTCGCCGGGCGCGGTGAATACGGCTGTGCGTGCGGGCGCTTGCCCACGCGGCAGGCGGCGCAGGAACGCCTTCAGTTTTGGCCCCAGCACCTTCGGGTCGAAATCGCCGGCGG
>JBIIMH010000095.1:0-6817 GCA_044338095.1 Rariglobus sp.
TTTTCCCGGCGAGCTCTCACGCCGTGAAAGCCACGACGCTAACTGGCGCTACACCTTTCTGTGCCTCGGCAGGGAGTAAGATCAATTGCGTCGAAAGGTCACTGAAGGTTACGCCGAACTTAGCCGAAACCCTAAAACGGGGTAGGCGTTCACCGTGAGTTAACCCCTGCAGCCACCCACTATGAGCGGATGTCGGACTGGACGCCTTCCCGTTGGGCAGGGGCATCCACGCGGCTCGGCGCGCTCTCACCAGGCCGCCACACACCGCGCAACTCGGTGGTCTGCGGCAAGTCCTGCAAGCCGAATTGATTGGCCCACAATTTACGCGCCACCAGTTCCGCCGCCGCCTCGCCCAGTCGCCCCATGCACTGATCCATCCCGGCGACCCGCCCGCCGAAATAATGGGCACTCCAGTCCAGCACCGCCCACGCCACCTCCTCGGGCACTTTTAGCCCGGCCTTCGTGAACAACCGCTCGACCTCCTCATCCACCGTCAAAATCACCTCAGGGCGATTCGCGATGTACCATGCCCGAAAGGCCTCCAGTGAATACCCCCGGTCCACCGAGGTCTCCAGCAGGGGCAACACCGGCATCGTCTGCGACCACACAAATTGCAGGTAACGCGCGTGCCACAAATAATTCGAGCGCCGCTGCATCGTCGCAGGCAACACCAAACCTACCCTCCGGTAGCCCGCCGCATACAACTCCGCCAGCGCCCCCCCGCAGTTGTTATAATGATCCGGCGACACCCGCGTCAGATTCAGCGGATCGGTCACCGAGTAACCGCACGCCACCACCGCTAATTTCTCGTAGTCCAACGCCAGCCTGGATCGACCGCCCTGCCGGAACGGCGCGATCACCACGCCACTGATACTCCGCGCCAGCAACGCGCGCGCCAAGACCGTTTCAGTCAAGTACCGCGCCTCGCCCAAATCAAACTCGTCACAGCCAAAACCCAACTCCTCCGCCTTGCGCCGCACGCCCGCGATGAGATCCGCATCCGTGCGCCACAGCGCCCCGTTCTCCCTGGATTCGTAAACCAACCCAATCGTTGCACCCGTTCCCTTCATCCAGCGACTGCGCCGCACCCGCTCCATGTTGGCCGAAACCAGCGGATTGGCCCGGTAGCCCAAAACCTCGGCCGCCGCCTTCACCCGCGCCTGAGTCTCCGCCGGCACCCGCCGGTCTCCACGCAGCGCCAACGACACCGTGTACGTCGATAAGCCCACTTTGGCCGCAACCCCCCGTATCGTCACCGGACCGCGTTTATTCATCGGCCCACGCCAGCAAAACCTAACGCGTTAGGCAACCCGCCAATTGCCCCGTGCCCGGGATCTCGGCCAACGTCCGCAAGTCCGTTTTAAACCCTTCCTCTTACCCATGTCCCTCACGATCAAACCTGCCGGCTCCACTGTTTTTGACCAAATTTCCCTGGGCGAAGTCATGCTTCGCCTCGACCCAGGCGAGGGCCGCGTCCGCACCGCGCGCTCCTTCAAGGCCTGGGAGGGCGGCGGCGAGTACAACACATCGCGCGGCCTGCGCAAATGCTTCGGCCTTAAAACCGCCGTCTGCACCGCCTTCGTCGACAACGAGGTCGGCCACCTGGTCGAAGATTTCATCATGCAGGGCGGCGTCGCCACCGACTTCATCAAATGGCGCGAGGATGACGGCATCGGTCGCACCGTGCGCAACGGCCTGAACTTCACCGAGCGCGGCTTCGGCATTCGCGGAGCCGTTGGCGTGCCCGACCGCGGCAACACCGCCGCCTCCCAAATCAAACCTGGCGAATTCGACTGGGACCACATTTTCGGCAAACTCGGCGCCCGCTGGTTCCACACCGGCGGAATCTTTGCGGCGCTTTCCGAATCCACCGCCGCCGTCACGATTGAAGCGGTCAAAGCCGCCAAAAAACACGGCGTCATCGTGTCCTACGATCTCAACTACCGCCCGTCTCTGTGGAAGACCATCGGTGGCCTCAAGAAGGCCCAGGCCGTTAACCGCGAGATCGCCCAATATGTCGACGTGATGATCGGCAACGAGGAAGACTTCACCGCGTCCCTAGGCTTCGCGGTCAAGGGCGCCGAGGACCTCAAGCACATCGAAACCGACGCCTTCAAGGCCATGATCGAGACTGCGGTAAAGGAGTTCCCCAACTTCAAGGTCGCCGCCACCACCCTGCGCCACGTGATCACTGCCACCAAAAACGACTGGTCCGCGATCCTCTGGCACGACGGCACATTCCACGAGAGCCGCAAGTACCCCGAGCTTGAAATCATGGACCGCGTTGGCGGCGGCGACAGCTTCGCCAGCGGCCTGCAATTCGGTTTCCTCGAATTCAACGACGCCCAAAAGGCCGTCGAATACGGCGCCGCCCACGGTGCCCTCGCCTCCACCACTCCGGGTGACACTTCGATGGCCACCCGCAAGGAAGTCGAAAAAACCTTCGCTGGCGGCGGCGCACGCGTCGTTCGCTAAAAAATTCCGCTTCGGAGCGACGGCCTCACCGCCGTCGCTCCTTTTTATTTAGACCCATTTAGCCCTCTTCGTCTCCTAGTCCTTTTTCCATGTCACTCCGCGCTCTCATCCCCCAGCCCATTCTCCCCGTTATCGTCATCGACGATGCCCGCCAAGCCGTGCCTCTTGCCGAGGCGTTCCTTGCCGGCGGCCTGCGCCAACTAGAAGTTACCTTCCGCACCGCCGCCGCAGCTGACGCGATCCGCGCCATCCGTACTGCCCTGCCTGAGATGCTCATCGGTGCCGGCACCTTGCTGACCCCCGACCAGGCCCGCGCCGCCATCGACGCCGGTGCCCAGTACGGCCTCGCCCCGGGCCTCGACGAGGCAATCGTTAAACTTTTTGCCGACGCCCGCGTTCCCTACATGCCCGGCGTCATGACGCCCACGGAAATTGGCCGTGCCGCCCAACTCGGCTGCCGTTCAATCAAGTTTTTCCCCGCTGAAAACGCCGGTGGCGCGCCTGCCCTCAAATCCATGCTCGCCCCGTTCAAGGCTTATAACCTCGAAATCTGCCCCACCGGCGGCATCAGCCTGCAAAACATGCGCACCTACCTCGCGATCCCCGAGGTCATCACCGTGGGCGGCAGTTGGCTGGCCACGCAAAAAATGATCGCTGAGTCGAACTGGGCGCTAATCACTCGCACCACGCAGGAAGCCCTCGCCGCTGCCGCCGCCTAAAAACCAACATCGCCCCCTCCCGCTCAATGGCCCTTTACCTGGCGGGCCAGGGAGCGCGTTTCGCCTAACTCGGCCGCACCCGCGACAAACTCGATGCCGCACTGGCGCGCGTGCGCGCCGAACACCCTCAGGCGCAAGTGGCCAGCAAGCGGGCAGCGACCGCCTTCAGGATAGACTGAATTGGGCCGCGATTTAGAATCGGGCGGAGCTGGAGGCCCCCCAGGCTTTAAAGCCGCCCTGCAAACTGCGAAGGTCGGTAAATCGATGGATCGAGCGCAGCGCTACGAGCGCCTTCAGGCTACGAACGCCACCCGCACAAAACACCACCGTTGGTCGACTTGGATCCAGCGCCACGAGTACTCCACGGGCCTCCTCCGTGCCCAACAGGCCCAACGGGACATGAACCGAGGGCTCAATCGACCCCAGCGCTCGCTCCCAGTCTTCGCGTACGTCGATGAGTTGTATCAATGAAGCGCCTGGGTTGCCCGCTCCGCGATGTTCGGCATGAAACTCGGCTAGGGACATTTCGTCGGCGTTGACCGCAGGCGCCCGCTGGATCGCACAGGTTTCCCCATAGCTTTCAGCCGGTAAACCCGTGATAGCCCGACTGAACGGGTCGACGGAGAAACGCAGCGTGCGCGAGCTCATCGTGAGCGAGTTCCACAGCAGCAAGCGGCCCGAGAGCGGTTCACCGATACCAGTGAGAATCTTGATCGCTTCCGTGGCCTGCACGGTACCGATGAGGCCGGGTAAAACGCCGAGTACGCCCGCCTCTGAACAATTGGGCACCGTGCCCGGCGCGGGCGGCTCAGGGAAAAGGCAGCGGTAGGTCGGCCCGTTTTTATAATTAAACACGCTGGCTTGGCCCTCGAATCCTTGAATCGCCCCGTAAACCAACGGCCGCTCTGCGAGCACACAGGCATCGTTAACCAAGTAGCGGGTCGAAAAATTATCCGACCCATCCACGACCAGGTCGTGGGCGCGGATAAGCTCAAGCGCGTTGGCCCGATTGAGGCGGGCAACATGGGCTGTGATCGAGATGCAGGGATTGAGTGCGCGCAGGCGCTGTGCGGCCACCTCGGCCTTGGGCTGTCCGGCGTCGACGGTCGTAAACAAAATCTGTCGCTGAAGATTGGAGACGTCGACCGTGTCGGCATCGATGATCGTGAGTTGCCCTATCCCGGCGGCGGCGAGGTAGAGCAGGATCGGGCAACCGAGTCCACCCGCGCCGATCACCAGCACGCGGCTGCGCTGCAGCGAGGCCTGCGCCACGGGGCCGAAGCCTGCCAGCGACAGGTGGCGTTGATAGCGGGCGAGTTCGTCGGTGGTGAAAGACATCGGACGGATTTTAAGCGCTTACCTCGGTCAATTTGCGGTCAACACGGCGGGCGCGTTCGCCCCGTCATAGCTGGCATCCCAGTCCTTCCAAACGGGCTCGTAGCCGACTGATTTAAGGAAAGCAGCGACTTCGGCCGGTGGACGGTCGTCGTTGATGACAAACTGTTCCAACGATTCCGGTTCACTGGCGTAACCGCCCGGATTGGTACGAGAACCCGCGCTCATGGAGGTGAACCCGAGTTGGTAGGCGTGGTTGCGGAAATGCGGGCTTTCACGGGTCGAAAGCGACAACTCGACCTCTTGGCTAAAGAGACGGAAGGCGCAGGCCGCCTGGACAAGTTCCCGTTCATTGAATGGCGTAACCGGAATTTCGTTACCTTCGTGCGGACGCAAACGGGGAAACGACAGGCTGTAGCGGGTTCGCCAATAGTGTTTCTCCATGTACTGCAGGTGAAGGCCCAAGAACCAGGACTCGGCACGCCAATCGGAAAGTCCATAGAGAGCACCTAGCCCGATTTTTTTAACGCCGGCACGGCCAAGCCGGTCAGGCGTATCGAGGCGATAAGCCATGTCCGCCTTCGGACCCTTGAGGTGATGCTTCGGGTAGGCCGCCGGGTCGTAGGTTTCCTGATAGACCAACACCGCGCTCAGGCCTTCGGCGGTGAGCGCTGCATATTCGACTTCTTCCAACGGCTGAACCTCCATGGAAAGACTGGAGAAATGGGGACGCAGCAGCCGGAAGGCGTTTTGCAAGTAGTCGAAGCCGTAGCGGGAGGATTCGCCGGTCACGAGCAGGAGGTGATCAAATCCGTAGGCCGCGACCGCTTTGCCATCGGCGAGAATCTCGGCGTCATCGAGGGCCTTGCGCGGGATGCGGTTTTGCGCGCTGAAACCGCAGTAGCTACAGATGTTCGCGCAGACGTTGGTCAGGTACATCGGCGCATAAAGCTGCATCGTGCGACCAAAGCGGGCGACGGTCAGCCGATGGCTAAGGGCGGCCATCTCCTCAAGAAACGGCGCGGCAGCGGGTGAGAGCAACGCGGCGAGGTCGTCGAGGTTAAGCCCCCTTCCCTGCTTGGCTAGGGCGCGGCGCACATCATCGGCGGTACGCGTGGCGATGGAGGCGCTCAAGGCTGCGAAGTCGTGTTGTTTCCAGGTGTCGACGAAGGTCATTTGAGCATGAAGTAGCGGGTAGCGACGAGTGAGTAGCGAGGAGATCGAAGGCGCAGGCTTGGGCCGTTGGACTGCGTGCTACGAGCTAGTCTAAGCCAAAAACGACGTGAGCGGCGAGGTGCCGTGGGCTTCGGGAGCGACTTTGGACGCGCGTCCGGCCAGCCCGGCTTCGTAACCAAGGCGGCCGGCTTCGACCGCCAGCTTAAAGGCGGCCCCCATCGCCACCGGGTCGGTGGCAGCGGCGATAGCGGTGTTAACCAGGACGGCATCGGCCCCCATCTCCAGGGCGGCGGCGGCATGCGAAGGCGCGCCGAGTCCGGCGTCGATGACCACAGGCACGCGAGACTGGGCGATGATGATTTCCAAAAACGCGCGCGTCTCCAGTCCGAGGTTACTCCCGATGGGTGCCCCCAACGGCATCACGGCGGCGGCACCGGCCTCTTCGAGCTGTTTGCACAGCACCGGGTCGGCGTGAACGTAGGGCAGCACCACGAAGCCACGTTTTACCAGCTCGCGCGTGGCGAGCAGCGTCTCGATCGCGTCCGGCATGAGGTATTTCGGGTCAGGATGAATTTCCAACTTTAGCCAATTCGTACCGAGGGCTTCGCGCGCCAGCTCGGCGGCGAGGATGGCCTCCTTGGCATTGCGAACGCCAGAGGTGTTGGGCAACAGCCGGTATTGCCCGGCATCCAGATGGTCGATGATGTCGTCGGGCGCGCCGTCGGTGCGAACGCGGCGCAACGCCATGGTGACAAGCTCGGCCCCGGAGGCGGCGAGGCTCGCGGCCATGACGGAGCCGGAACAGTATTTTCCCGTGCCGAGAAAGAGGCGGGAGCGGAGCGTGACACCGGCGATGACAAGGGGGGATGTTTTCATGGTGAATACGGATCAGGACGACGCGAACCAAGCGTCGAGGAAGGCGGCATGGTTGGCGGAGACTTGGTTGTTAACGTAGAGGGACGACGAAACGGCGACACCGGCCAGACCGGCGCGCCTCAGGGCAGGCAAGTCGGCGGGCTGGACTCCGCCAATGGCCCACGCCGGCAAACCGCTGAGGAGCGGCAGCAGGCTCGAGATGCCGCCCAAACCGAGGACGGGGGCCAGTTTCTGTT
>JBIIMH010000096.1:0-6767 GCA_044338095.1 Rariglobus sp.
GAGTGCCCCCGGCGATACTTCTTCTTTTCCAATTTAGCCGCTTGAATGCGGTGGGAGACGTCCACACGGTTGATCTTTAACACACTTCAACCGCATCGTAGCCCAGCTTCGGCTGGACTCATTAGCCTGCCCGCATGGACGTCTCCCTTACTCGTAATTTTTGTATCATTGCTCACGTCGATCATGGCAAGACGACGCTGTCCGACCGCCTGTTGGAATACACCAACACCGTCGCGCAGCGCGTTCTCACCGAGCAGCACCTCGACTCGATGGACCTCGAAAAGGAACGTGGCATCACCATCAAGAGCCATCCGGTGACCATGAGTTACCCAGCCAAGGACGGCAATTCCTACAAGATCAACTTGATGGATACGCCCGGGCACGTGGATTTCGCCTACGAGGTTTCGCGCTCGCTGGCGGCCTGTGAGGGCGCCGTTCTTCTCATCGATGCCGCTCAGGGCGTCGAGGCCCAGACCGTGGCCAACTACCACCTTGCCACCGCCCAGGGCCTTAAGATCATCCCGGTGATCAATAAAATCGATCTGCCCTCGGCGAACCTGGAGCTCTGCATGAGCCAGCTTGAGGATATCCTCACGATCCCTGCCGAGGAGGCCATCTTGGCCAGCGGCAAATCGGGTATCGGCATCCAAGACATCCTGGAGGCCGTCGTCGCGCGCATCCCGCCGCCTCGTTTGTCGCATTACCCGACCACGCGCGCGCTGGTGTTCGATTCACTTTACGATTCCTACCGTGGCGTGATCACCTACGCCCGCGTTTTCTCCGGCGCGGTCAAGGCCGGTGATCAGATGCTCTTGATGAGCAATAATCAAAAATCTGAAATCAAGGAGGTCGGTGTTTTTACCCCGAAGATGACCAAGGTGGACGTCTTGGGCGCCGGTGATGTCGGCTACGTGATTTCCAACATCAAGGATACCACCGAAATCAAGATAGGTGATACGCTGACCCTCGCCAAACAGCCGGCCATCGACATGCTGCCGGGCTATAAAGAGGTGCGCCCGATGGTTTTCTGCGGCCTTTATCCGCTCGAGTCCAACGACTACGAAAAGCTCAAGGCCGCCCTCGGCCGTCTGCGTCTTAACGACGCTGCATTCCTTTATTCATCCGAGAGCTCCATCGCCCTCGGCTTCGGTTTCCGCTGCGGTTTTCTCGGCCTCCTGCACATGGAAATCATCCAGGAGCGCATCCGCCGTGAGCACGACGTCGACATCATTTCGACTTATCCCAGCGTGGTTTACCGCGTCAAACCCTACAGTCGCGACGCAATCGAGGTCGATAACCCGGTTAACCTGCCCGACCCCGGCACCATCGAGCACATCAGCGAGCCCACCATTAAGGCGTGCATCCACATCCCCAACGACTCCATGGGCGACATCCTCGCTCTCATCATGGAAAAGCGCGGCTTGTGCAACCAAACCGAAACGCTGGATGCCAACCGCGTGATGCTCTCTTGCGTGCTCCCCCTCAACGAAATTCTCGTCGATTTCAATGACCGCCTCAAATCCGTCACCCATGGTTACGGCTCCATGGATTACGAGCTCGGCGACTACCAGCAGTCCGATCTGGTTAAAATGGACATCATGATCAACGGCGACCCTGTGGATGCTTTTTCGAGCATTGTTCACCGTGAAAAAGCCGAGGGCAAAGGCCGCGTTCTCTGCGAAAAACTCGCCGAGATTATCCCGCCGCAGATGTTCAAAGTCGCCATCCAGGCCGCGATCGGCGGCAAGATCATCGCCCGCGACAACGTTAAGGAAATGCGCAAGGACGTGACAGCCAAGTGCTACGGCGGCGACATCTCGCGTAAGCGCAAGCTCCTGGATAAACAGAAAGAGGGTAAGAAAAAGATGAAGATGATCGGTAAAGTGAACATTCCGCCCGACACCTTTATTCAGATCTTGAAGAACTAAGCTCGTAAGCTCGCGCCTGCTTCCAGGCGTTAGCACTCCCTCAAACCTCCCCATGTTTTTCGGACTCTTTGACTCGGTTGAAAAGAAAATGCGCGACAGTGCGGCCAACTGGCTGGAACTGGCCGAAAAGGTTTACGCCTACCGTCGTGATCGCTTGAGCGAAGTGGATCGCAACGCGCTTCAGCAGTCCGCCCTTTCGCTGCGGCGCCAGTTGCGCGAGAAAAGTGACGCCAGTAAGCTCAAGCTCGGCATCGAGGCGCTGGAAGTTATCCTGCGCCGCACGGGCGGTACGCATTACCCCAAGTCCGGAATCATGGAGAACGTGGAGTTCTTCCTGGTGGCGGCCATCGTCATTTTGGGTCTTCGCATGTACTTCGTGCAGCCCTTCAAAATCCCGACCAACTCGATGTGGCCCAGCTACAATGGTATGACGCCCGAGGTGTTTGCGACAAAAGCCGATGAACCCGGCCCCCTCGCCAAGGCGGTCCGGTTTGCCGCCATGGGCGCGACTTCGCGCACCCTGGATGCCCCTGTGGACGGTGAAGTGCTCATCCCGGTCACGGGTAATGGCGACCGCGTTGCCATTCCATATCGCGAGGTAACGGGCCGCGATTGGATTGTTTTCCCCGCTCGCCACAAAGAATACACCCTTTTCGTCAACGACCGCCCCGTCACGGTCACCGTGCCTCGCGATTTCGATTTCGAGTGGGTGATCCGTGATGCGTTTATCTCCAAACAAGCCTCGGGCCATGATCCGGGGAGCGCCGATTTGGCCGCTTTTTTAAATGCCAATCCCGGTCAGGTTGTTCGTATGTCCGATGGCAAACCCGCCTGGCGAACCGGTAAAACCCTGCGCTCCGGCGACCGTATTTTGGCCTTCGACATCCTTACTGGAGACCAACTTTTTGTGGACCGCTTGAGTTACCATTTCGTGCGGCCCCAAGTCGGCGACGGCTTCGTTTTCCGCACCGATCACCTCGACAGCCCCTACATGAAGGATGCTTCCGGACGTCAACTTGAGCAGTATTATATTAAGCGCTTGGCCGGCATCCCCGGGGACACGCTGGAGATCCGAGGGTATTCACTTTACCGCAACGGTCAGCCTGCCAACGGAGCCAATGCCTTCGGCGCTAACGCCAAACGTGACCCCCACTTTTCTGGCTACCGCGCAAGTGGTCTGCTGGCACCGGGGCAAGTGTTGACCGTTCCAGCGGACAGCTATGTCGCGCTCGGTGATAATTCAGCCAACAGCCAGGATAGCCGTTACTGGGGGACTATTCCCGCCCAAGATGTGGTGGGCCGCCCCCTGTTCATTTATTATCCGCTGACTCGCCGCTGGGGACCGGCACCCTGAGCCAGGCTTACCCGGGCGTGTTCGCTGCGTAACGCCAGCGCAGCTAATGCCGCCAGCCTGATAATTAGAATGATCGCTTCTAGGGGGAAAAACGGATTGCGAGTGGCTTCACGCGCTCTCTAGGGTCTGCTTTCAAGTTCGCGCACTTTCGCCCGTTCTAAATCTTCAATCTAAACACCACCGTACATGCCCATCGCCATTGGTTCAAAAGCTCCTGATTTCACCCTCAAGACCAAGACCGCTGAAGGTCTTAAAGACATCAAGTTGAGCGACAACTTCGGCAAGAAACAGACCGTGCTGCTGTTTTTCCCCCTCGCTTTCACCGGGGTGTGCACCACCGAGCTGTGTGACATTTCCAATGGCCTGTCCGCGTACAGCAGCCTGGGCGCCGAGGTCATCGGCATCAGCGTGGATAGCCCCTTCGCTCAAGAGGCCTGGGCAACTGCCAACAAGATCACCATTCCCCTCGTCTCCGATTTGAACAAGCAGACGACCAAGGCCTACGACGTGGTCTTCCCGGGCTTGGCCGGTATCGGCGACACCTCGGCTCGCGCCGCCTTCGTGATCGGTCTGGACGGCGTGGTGAAATACGCCGAGCAGACCGCCACCCCGAAGGACCTGCCCAACTTTGCCGCCGTCAAAGCAGCCCTCGCCAAATAAGCGTTTTTTAAGCCGCGCCGAATACCCCTTCGGCGCGGTTTTTGCTTTATTGTTTTACTGTTAACCACCTCGCACTTCCACCTAGATGAGTCTCCCGAATCCTTTTAATACCCTGCAGGCCTTCTCGGCCAACGGCACCTCCCATAAATTCTACTCGTTGCCCGCGCTCGAACAGGCAGGCTTCGCGATCAAAAAGCTGCCCGTCTCCATCCGCATCGTGCTGGAATCGCTGCTGCGCAACGCCGATGGCAAACGCGTCTCCGAGCAGGCCATTCGCGACCTCGCCGGCTGGCAGGCCAAGGCTTCCCGCACCGAGGAGATCCCCTTCGTGGTCGCGCGTATCGTGCTGCAAGACTTCACTGGTGTTCCCCTCCTCGTTGACCTCGCCGCCATGCGCTCCGCCGTGGCCCGCCTCGGCAAAAACCCGAAGATCATCGAGCCGCTCGTGCCCGTTGACCTCGTAGTTGACCACTCCGTACAGGTCGATTTCGCCGGCTCGGCTGACGCCTTGGCCAAGAACCTTGATTTGGAATTCACCCGCAACCGCGAGCGTTACCAGTTCCTCAAGTGGGGCATGCAGGCTTTCGAAACCTTTAAGGTCGTCCCCCCCGGCATCGGCATCGTTCACCAAGTTAACTTGGAGTATCTGGCCAAGGGTGTCCTCAAAGACGGTCAGGGTGTTTATTATCCTGACACCCTCGTCGGCACCGATTCGCACACCACGATGATCAACGGTCTGGGCATCGTCGGCTGGGGCGTGGGCGGAATCGAGGCCGAGGCCGGCATGCTCGGTCAGCCGGTGTATTTCCTGACTCCCGACGTGGTCGGCGTGTACCTCACCGGCGAGCTGCGTGAAGGCGTTACCGCCACCGACCTCGCGCTTACCCTGACCCAGACCCTGCGCAAGGCCAAGGTCGTGGGTAAATTCGTCGAGTTCTACGGCCCGGGCGCCGCCGCTCTGCCGGTGGTCGACCGCGCCATGATCGCCAACATGGCCCCCGAATACGGCGCGACCATGGGCTTTTTCCCGATCGACGCCGAGTGTGGCAACTTCCTGCGCGCCACCGGCCGCAACGAGGCCGACATCGCCGTTTACGAAGCTTACTACAAGGCCCAGGGCCTGTTCGGCATCCCGCAAAAGGGCGAAATCGAATACTCCAGCGACCTGTCGCTCGACCTCGCCACGGTGGTTCCGTCGGTTGCCGGCCCTAAGCGTCCGCAGGACCGCATCGAGCTGCCCAAGATGAAGCAGGAGTTCCTCTCCGCTTTCTCCAAGCCCGTCACCGAATCAGGTTTCGGCAAAAAGGCTGAGGACTTCTCGACCGTCTCGGCCCAGATCGACGGCACCAAGCTCGGCCACGGCTCCGTGCTGATTGCCGCCATCACCAGCTGCACCAACACCTCCAACCCTTCCGTCATGCTCGCCGCCGGCCTCTTGGCCAAACGCGCCGTTGAAAAGGGCCTGAAGGTTAACCCGTTGGTCAAATCCTCCCTCGCACCCGGCTCTCGCGTCGTCACCGATTATTTGGAAAAGACCGGCCTCGCTCCCTACCTTGACCAGCTCGGTTTCCAGACCGTCGGCTACGGCTGCACGACCTGCATCGGCAACTCCGGCCCGCTCGACCCCAAGATCGAGGAAGCTGTGGTTAAGAACGATCTGGTCGCCGCCTCCGTGCTCTCGGGTAACCGCAATTTCGAGGCCCGCGTTCACCAGAACATCAAGAGCAACTTCCTGATGTCGCCCCCGCTGGTGGTGGCCTTTGCGCTCGCCGGCCGCGTCGACCTCGACTTGTCCGTCGATCCGATCGGCACCGGCAAGGACGGCCAGCCGGTTTACCTCAAGGACATCTGGCCCTCTCTGAAGGAGGTGCGCGATCAGATGCAAGCCGCCCTCAAGCCCGAGGTGTTCCGCAAGCTTTACAGCAACTTCGCCGAGCAGAACCCCAAGTGGAACGAGATCCCGTCGACCACGGGCAACGTTTACACCTTCGACAACGCCTCCACCTACATCCAGGAGCCGCCCTTCTTCACCGACTTCTCGCTCACCCCTGGTTCGATCAAAGAGATCAAGGGCGCTCGCGTCCTCGGCCTGTTTGGCGACTCGGTCACCACCGACCACATCTCGCCCGCCGGTGCCATCAAGAAGAGCTCGCCGGCCGGCAAGTTCCTCATCGACAACGGTGTCACCTTTGAGGACTTCAACTCCTACGGCAGCCGCCGTGGCAACGACCGCATCATGACCCGCGGTACCTTCGCCAACGTCCGCATCAAGAACCTGATGCTCGGAGGTAAAGAAGGCGGCAACACCCTCGGGCCGGACGGCGCCGAGACCTCGATCTACGACGCGTCCATCGCGTACCAGAAGCAGGGCGTTCCCTTGATCGTGATCGCTGGCCAGGAGTACGGCACCGGCTCGTCGCGCGACTGGGCCGCCAAGGGCACCAACCTGCTCGGCGTCAAGGTTGTCGTCGCCCAGAGCTTCGAGCGTATCCACCGTTCTAATCTGGTCGGCATGGGCGTGCTCCCGCTCCAGTTCAAGGAAGGCGTCACCGCCCAGAGCCTGAAGCTCGACGGCACCGAGACCTACGATGTGGTCGGTCTGACCTCCGCGATCAAGCCCCAGCAGGACCTCACCCTCAAGGTGACCCGCAAGGACGGCACTGTTGAAAACGTGTCAGTTCGCTGCCGCATCGATACGCCCATCGAGATCGATTATTACCAGCACGGCGGCATCTTGCCCTACGTGCTGCGTCAAATCATCGCCGCGAACTAAGACGTTTCGAGTTCTTGCAAAGGCGTTAACTTGGGAAATAATTCCGAGTTAG
>JBIIMH010000097.1:0-6728 GCA_044338095.1 Rariglobus sp.
AAAACCCTCAGGCGCGCACCGGTGAGACCACGTAAAGGCCCCCCAACACCAAGTATTCAGATTCCCCTTGCAGGAACTCCGCCGGCAGTAGCCCGCTGAAGCAGAAAACCTTGGCGAAGGGCACCCGCACGCACCAGACGGAGGAGCCAAACTCCCAGGCGACTTCGGAGTCGGTGGTGAATGAACTCAGGTTGTTGAACTCCACGCTGTGCGCTCCTGTCCTCGGTTCTGCTTTGGCCGTCCCGATTGGGCGTGAGGGCAGTGGGTGCACGGCGTATTCCTCCGGATCGTGGGTCCCGCGATAGAGTGTGAGCCAGCGATCACCGGGGTAACGCCGGGCCAATTCGTCCTGGCAAAACGTGTAGAGTAAATCGAGTTGCTGGAAAAGTCCCATGGTGCGGGCGGCCCCGTGCATGCGGTCGCGGGCATATCGCTCCTGGGCGCTGGGATCACTCGCCAAGCGGCCACCGTGGTAGGTGGCGCGGATACCGAAGCGGCTTTCGACCCAGGCTTTGAGGGCGGCGCCGGAGGGTCCGTTGCTATCCACGCCCCAGTGGCGCAGGCAGTGCACGTAGCTGTGGCGCAGCGCGGCGCGGGCCGGGGCGGTTTGGTCAACGTCGGCCCAAGAGTGGAGGCTGAATTTAACCGAGACGTAGTCGTGAAAATAGCGGGCGCGGGCCGAAGGCTGTGACAGGGTGCCGAGCGCCTGCCAGAGGCGACGTTCCGTCAGGCGAACATCCCCGAGTTCAATCGGTTGAGGATCGGTCTGAAACTCATGCGATGACAGGTGCCAGGGTGACAACTGGCAGTGGCTGAAAAGTGCGGACGCGTGGGGGCGGGGCTCGGTCACGGGGGCTAACGGATGCCCGCACAGTTGGCGTGTGCAGGCAAGGTGAGAAGCGCGGTGTTCTGCTGGTGGATGGCGGCGACGACCTTGGGGTCGAGGCGGCGCAGCCAGCGCGAGGGAATGCCATTGGCTCCATAGAGCGCCCCGGCGAGCTGGCCTGCCAGTGCCCCGATGGTATCGGCATCGCCACCGCGATTCACTGCGCGAACCAGGCAGCTCTCGAAACTATCGGTGTTGATCACGGCGTCGAAGACGGTTTGCACCGTGTCGACGACATAGCCGCTGGTGCCTCCCGGCCAGGGACGGAATCGGAATAAAGGATACGAACGGGCCAAGTCGTGGGCGCGCATCACGCCCACCGTGAACTCCGAGCCCAGAATCCAGTTTCGAGTGATGTCCCCGAGGGCGATCACGGCCGCATCCGAGTAGGGGTGGTGATGGGTGAAACGGGATTGTTCGAGACTGCGTGTGTGGGTGGCCGCGGGATAGTCGAGCGTGGCGAGAATGACAGGCAGGTTGCGCATCAAGGCCCCATTACCCGCGCTGTCCTCGCTGGGAGGTGCTTGCAGGGATCCATCCAGCAGATAGCGCCGGATTCCGCGGCGGCAGGTTTGGCCAATGTCGGGTGGATGGGAACGCATCCAGGTGACGAAGGACTCGGCAACCTTTTGCAGATCCCATCCGCCTGGGCTGTTGAGAATCGCCTCGCCGAGGGCGAGTGACATTTGGGTGTCGTCGGTGACTTGGCCGGGCTTGAGGTGGAGCCAACCGCCGCCAATGAGTTCACGGTGAACGCCGTAGGTGGCGGTGATTTCGCGGGCGGTCATGAACTCGACAGTGGCCCCGAGCGCATCGCCGACGGCGAGGCCCAGGTAGGCACCGAGGGCGCGGTCAATTATCGGGTCGGAGAGCTTCACAGTGGCCGCAATAAGCAGACACCGGGCCAGATTTTGGTGCGCATTCGTTCAGGTGAGTACGGAGACCGCTTTGATTTGTACGTGCACCGCCAGGCCCGGGCGCAGTTTAAGGTGGTCGTAGGAGTGGCGAGTCAGGCGCGCCGTCAGGGCGGTTCCTCCGGCATCGAGACCGAGGCGCACATGGCCGCTTTCCCCCAGCGACTGCTCAGCGGTGACGCGCGCCGGGAAAACATTGAGAATGCTGGTGTCGGTTGCGGGACTGAGCGTCACGCTGACGTCGCGGGCTTTGATCTGAACGCGCAGCCGTTGTCCCACCGGCGTGGGGGCGTGGATAACGCGCAGGTGTCCGCCGGGGAACGCCAGGGTGAGCAGGTGGTAATTCGCGTCGTAGGCCTTCACCGTGCCTTCGATCACCGTGCCCATGTCATCGGCCAGTTCGTCCGGGAGGTCGAGCCGAGCGAGGGTGGCAGCCAAAGGACCGTGGGCGACGACACGGCCTGCGTCCATGATCACGAGGTGGTCGGCTAACCGGGCGACTTCGTCGGTCGAATGGGTCACGTAGAGCAGTGGAATCGCCAACGAGGCGTGCAGGCGTTCGAGGTAGGGGAGGATCTCGCGTTTGCGGGACTGGTCTAGGGCGGCGAGGGGCTCGTCCATGAGCAGCAGGCGCGGGTTAGCCAGCAGGGCGCGGGCGATGGCCACGCGCTGGCGTTCGCCGCCGGAGAGCGTCGCCGGACGGCGCTCCAATAGATGACCGATGCCCAGCAGTTCGATCAAGGCTCCGGTGTCTGCGGCGGCGCAGGTTTCGTCCGAGGCGGGCGGGGTCGAAGCGCGGCGCTTTTGGCCGTAGGCGAGGTTTTGCGCGACGGTGAGGTGGGGAAAGAGCGCGGCGTCCTGGAGCACATAACCGAGGGCACGACGGTGCACGGGCGCAAAGAGCCGGCGGGCGTCGTCCTGCCAGAGCTCGCCGTTGATTTCGAGGTGGCTGCCGGACGTGCGTTCGAGGCCCGCGATCAGGCGCAGCAGGGTGGTTTTCCCCGAGCCGGAGTGGCCGAAAATGGCGGTCACTCCGCGGCCCGGCAGCGTGAGATCCACGTCGAGAGAGAAGCCCGGCCGATGCAGGCAAAAGCGGGCGTGGAGCGCGGGGGCGGCGTTGGTCATCGGGTCCCCCCTTTGCGGACGAGCCGTTCGCTCAGCCACAGGGCGGTAAAGGCCAGCGCGATGGAGATGGCGAGTAGCTTGCCGGCTTCGGCATCGTGGCCGAGTTGCACCTGGTGGTAGATGCTGAGGGCGAGGGTGATCGTTTCGCCGGGGATTAGACCGGCGATCATGATTGTGGCACCAAATTCCCCCAGCGCGCGGGCAAAAGCGAGCACGCCACCCGCGACGAGCCCCCTCATGGCCAGCGGCAGGGTGACGCTAAAAAAAGCATCCCACGGTCCGGCACCCAGGGTGCGGGCGGCTTGTTCGAGCCGCGGGTCGATGTCCTCAAAGGCGACGCGGGCGGTGCGCACAAAGAGCGGAAACGACATCACCGCAGTGGCGAGGACGACCGCTTTCCAGGTGAAAACGATTTCTACGCCGAGGGTGTTTTCAAAAAAATGGCCGAGTGGTCCGCGCCGGCCGAAAAGTTTGAGCAGTATCAGTCCGGTGGCGACCGGCGGGATGACGAGCGGGAGTGCGACGAGGGTTTCTACCAGGGCTTTGCCGGGCCAGTTGTGGCGGGCCAGCAACCAGGCCAAGGCGACTCCGGGTGGCACGATGAGCACGGTGCTGAGCAGGGCAACACCGAGGGTGAAAAGGGTGACGTGAAGGAGTTCGTCCATGTGGCAACGCGAGTGCTGGGAGGCCGAGGCATTCCTGTCGCTGCCTCTGTTTGAGCGTGAGGTGGGTGGTTAGGGGGACGGCAGGAAGCCGCAGTTGGCAAACACGCCTTGCGCCTCGGGGCAGGCCAGCCAGGCCACGAATTTTTTGGCGGATTCGGGCGACTTGCCGTTTTTTACCACGGCGGCCGGGTAAGTGATCGACGGGCCTTCGGCGAGCGGAACTGCGACGGCGATTTTCACCTTTTTCGAACTGAGTGCGTCCGTTTTGTAAACGATGCCAGCCTCGGCGTTGCCCGACTCGACGGTGGCGAGCACTGCGCGGACATTGTCCAGGAAGACGGCCTTGGGCTGGAGCGGCTCCCAGAGTTTTAATTTGTCGAGGTATTCCTTGGCGTAGGTGCCGATGGGAACCGTGGCGGGAGCGCCGAAAGCGATGCGGCGCACGCCGGGTTGGGCGAGATCGGCGAGGGTTTTTATCGTGGTGTTGTCGGTGGCGACGACGAGCACGAGCGTGTTGGCCAAGATGGTGCGGCGGGTGCCGGGCAGGAGCAGTCCACCGTTGGCGAGCTGGTCCAAGCGAAGTTCGTCGGCGAAGACGATCACGTCGGCCGGTGCGCCCTCTTTGATCTGGCGGGCGAGGGTGCCGGAGGCGCCGAAATTGAAGCGCAGGGTGTCACCGGTGGCGGCGGTGTAGGCGGGAGCGAGTGTTTTGAAGGCATCGGCAAGGCTGGCGGCGGCAAAGACGGTGAGCTCGGCGGCTTTGGAGGGGATCGCTAAAGCGAGGAGGGCCAAAAAACACGCGCGAGGTGCAGCAGGGAACGTGAACATGGGAGGGTTAGGGGTCAGCCTCGGTGTCGCGGAAGCGGCGCGGGTCGATAGCGTGGGCTTTGACCCGCAGGCCGATGGCGCGCTCGGTGAGGCCGAGCTGGCGGGCGGCCTTGGCCATGATGCCGCGGTGGGCTTTCAGGGCTTCGAGCAGCATTTCCTTTTCCACTGCATCGAGGGTTACTTGCAGCGTCTGGCGCGAGGCGGTGTCGGAGGCGGCTCCGGTCTGGAGCGTGGGCGGCAGGTGGAAGCCGTGGATAACGCCGTCCTGAGTGAGGAGCACGGCGCGTTCGATGATGTTCTCCAGTTCGCGCACGTTGCCCGGCCAGTGGTAGACCATGAGCATGTCGATGGCGGGAGTGGAAATGCGCGCCACACGTTTGCGGTTTTGCATGGCGTATTTTTCGAGGAAAAAGTCCGCCAGTTCGAGCAGGTCGCTGCGGCGTTCGCGCAGGGGCGGAATGTAGATTGGGAAGACGTTGATTCGGTAGTATAGGTCGAGGCGGAATTTCCCCTGCTCAATCATCTCTTCGAGATTACGGTTGGTAGCGGTGACCACGCGCACATCGACCTTGATCGACTGGGTGCCGCCGACGCGCTCGAAGATGCCTTCCTGGAGCACACGCAGGAGCTTGGCCTGGGTGGCCGGCGAAATCTCGCCGAACTCATCGAGGAAAATCGTGCCGGTGTGGGCCAGTTCGAAGCGGCCCTTGCGCAGCGCCAGCGCGCCGGTGAAGGCGCCCTTCTCGTGGCCGAACAGCTCGCTCTCGATCAAACTCTCCGGCAGGGCCGCGCAATTGACGCGGACAAACGGTTTGTTTTTGCGTGAGCTGCCCTGCCACAGCGCCTGCGCTATGCGCTCCTTGCCAACGCCGGTTTCACCACGGATGAGCACTGTCGTCTTGCCTTCGGCGACTTGGTCCACGTGGAAGTAAACCATGCGCATGGCCGAGGATTTGCCGATCATGCCATCGGGGATGAGGCTGTTTTTGATCTGGGCGTGGAGGCGGTCGTTCTCGGCGCGCAGGGTGTCGAAGCGTTCCTTGGAAAGCTGGCGGAAACGCACCGCAAGGCCCACCTGGCCGGCGACCAGGGTGAGAAAGCGGGCGTCGGATTCGAGGATGGTGGCGGTGGCGCCCGGGCGGGTGAAGCTGAGTGTGCCGAGAGTTTCGGCACCTTGGCGGATCGGCACGGCGATCAGTGCTTCGTGCTGGCGGCTGGCCTCGGCGAGCAAGGGCACTTCGGCGGGGGCCAAGTCGCTGGCTGCCGCCGAGAGGTCGGGAACGATGATCGGGTTGCCGGTGCTGGCGACTTGGCCGAGGAGCCCCTCGCCGACTTTGCCGATGGGCGGGCGTTTGGGACAGGAGTCGGGTTGGCTGCATTCTTCGAGAACAAGCTCGGAGGTTTCCCGGTTAAGGATGGTGAGCATGCCGCGATGCAGCCCGCCGGCCTTGGTGAGCCGGTCAAACATGGGCTGGATGGCATCGTTTAACTCCAGCCCTTGGGCGAGGCTGGCGGATACCTCGTGGAGCAAGGTGAAGTCATGCATCACCCTGCACCCGGGTAAAAGCGGGATGATGGAGGCGGGCGTTTGCCCGCATGTAGAGCAGTTCGACACGATACCCGCTCTACATGCATGAATTATGCCGACGGGGTGTATCGCCGCCGTGCAGCCGTGGTCGGCGGTGAGTTTAACCTGAGGGAACTACGCTTACGGCCGACCGAGTGATGAATTTTATTAATTCATCGTTGGAGGATCGAGAGCTGCGCGGATTTGCGCACGGTCTCAGCTCACTACAACTCGGTGTATTTGTCCGAGCGGCCCTTGGCTTTTTCGACCGGGTATTTGGCGGCGTTGGCCGCCATTTTGGTCTCGATCGCGGCGGCCACGTCGATGCCGGTCATGTTGGCAAACTCCAGTGCGTAGATCACCACGTCGGCCAGCTCCTCTTCGATTTTCTTACGCTTGGCCTCGTCGAGCGTAATGCCCCGGGAGGCTTCGGGCGTGGCCCATAAAAAGTGCTCCATCAACTCACCTGCTTCGGCGGCCAGCGCCATGCTCAGGTTTTTTGGCGAATGGAACTGCTCCCAATCGCGTTGGACTGCAAAGGCCAGCACGCGGGATTTGATTTCGGCCAGGGTTGTCGCTGAGTCGGTGAACGCCATGGCGGCAGGTTCGTTGTCCGCAGTTCAGGAGGCAAGCACCGCGCGGTCGCGTCCTGCATGCTTGGCCGCATAGAGCGCCTGGTCGGCCGCCACCAGCAGTGAGAAATTCGGGGCGCTCGAAACGGGCAGCGACGCCACGCCGGCGCT
>JBIIMH010000098.1:0-6659 GCA_044338095.1 Rariglobus sp.
GCTCGTGGGTGACCATGACAATGGTGATGCCGGCGTCGTTGAGCTTTTGGAAAACGCCCATCACTTCGACGGAGGTCTTGGTGTCGAGGTTGCCGGTGGGCTCGTCGGCGAGTAGCAGTTGCGGGCGGTTAACCAAGGCACGGGCAATGGCGACGCGCTGCTGTTGTCCGCCCGAGAGCTGGTTGGGCAAGTGGTCATGGCGGGCGGCCAGGCCGACGATTTCCAAGGAGTGCATGGCGCGCTCACGCATCTCCTCGGCCGAGATACGCCGAGGGGCGTAGAGCATGGGCAGCTCGACGTTTTCAAGAGCGGAGGTGCGCGAGAGGAGGTTAAACCCCTGGAATACAAACCCGAGCTTTTGGTTACGCATGTCGGCGAGCTGGTTGCGGTCCAGTTCGGAGACGTTGATGCCGTCGAGCAGGTAGGTGCCGCGGGTGGGGCGGTCGAGGCAGCCGAGGGTGTTCATGAGCGTGGACTTGCCCGAGCCCGACGAGCCCATGATGGCGATGAACTCGCCTTTTTGGATTTCCAGTGAAATGCCACGCACGGCGTGGACCTCGACCTCGCCGCTGGCGTAGATCTTGTGGATGTTATCCAGTTTGACGATGGGGGCGTCCATGGCGAAGAACGCTTAACGTCGCGGCGCGGAGCCGCCGAACGGGTTGGCTGCGCCTTTGCCGGCGGCTGGCAGGTACGCGCTGGTGATGACGGCGTCGCCTTCCTCCAAACCCTCGATCACCTCGGTGGCACTGCCGTCGGTGATGCCGACCTTGATCACGACCGGGATAACTTCGGGGGCTTCGGGGGTGCCGCCGAGTTTGTAAACGGTGCGCGAGACCGGGCCGTTGGCATCGGTTTCGTCGCTGTTTTTTAGGAGACGGGCGGGCAACTCAAGGCCGCGCTCCTTGGCCAATTGGATGAGGCGCCCGCGCACTTCGGGGGCGAGGCGGCGCGAGTTGCTGCCGGCGCCGGCCTCGGTCATGAGCTGGCGGATCTGGTCGCGGGTAGCGGGTTGGGTGGTTTTGCTGGGTTCGGGCGCGGGCGGCGCCTCTGGAAGAAGCTGCTCGGGGATGCGCACGCGCAGGGCGCTGTTGGCGATGCGCAGGGTGTCTTCTTTGCGTGAGACGATCACCGACACGTTGGCGGTCATGCCCGGTTTGAGGAGCAGTTCGTCATTATTGACCTGAATGATGGCAATGTAGCTGACGACGCTTTGCACGTTGACGGGGGCGTTGCGAATCAGGGTGACGCGGCCTTTGAACTGGCGGCTGGGGTAGGCATCGACGGTGAAGTTGACGCTCTGGTCCGCCTCGATCGATCCGATGTCTCCTTCGGAGACAGCGGCCTCGATTTGCATCTGAGTGAGGTCGGCGGCGAGGGTGAAGAGCTTTGGGGCGTTGAGGCTCGCGGCGACGGTTTTACCGACATCGGCGAGGCGGTCCAGAATGATGCCATCGATTGGGGCGTAAAGGTTGCAGCGAGCCAAATCGACCTCGGCGGTCTGCACGGAGGACTGGCGGATTTGCAACTGGGCTTCGGCTTGGGTGAGAAGGGCTTCGGCTTGGTCGAGCTCCTGTTGCGAGACGAGGTCCTGGGTGCGTAAGGCGCGGGTGCGCTCGGTGTTGAGTTTAACCAGTTGGTAGTTGGCGCGGGTGTTGGCCAGTTCGGCCTTGGTGGAGCTCAGGCGAACCTGGTAGGTGGCGGGATCGATGCGAGCGAGCAGGTCGCCCTGTTTCACCTTGGAGTTGTAGTCGACCTTCACCTCTTGGATCAGGCCGGAAATCTGCGAGCTGATTTCGACGGTGGTGACAGGTTGGAGGGTGCCGGTGGCGGTGACCGATTGGATGATTTCGCTGCGGCTGATCTTGGCGGTGGAGAATTCGGGTTTGGGGCCGGAGCGCCCGTGCAGGTAGTAGTACGCGCCACCGGCGATGGCGGCTACGGCGGTGAGGGTGAGCCAGATTTTGAGGGAACGGGGTTTGGCCATGATGGTAACGAAAGGTGGCGGGGGGCAACGTGGGCGGGACGGCAAGTGTCACCTTTTTTGTGACACTGTAGCAGGTGACACGTTGGGGTAAGCGGGGTGGCGGGGCGAGGGAAGGCGGTGGGGCGCTCGTCTAGGCGGGGCGGGGGAAGGCGGTGGCGAGTGCGGCGGAGACGTTGGCCGGCACGAAATGGGCGATGTCGCCGCCGTAGCGGGCAACCTGTTTTACCAACGAGGAGCTGGTGTAGCTGAATTTTTCGTGCGGCATGACGAAGATCGTCTCGATCTTGGGCTGCAGGTGGCGGTTCATCAGCGCCATGTTGAACTCAAACTCAAAGTCGGAGAGCGCGCGCAGGCCGCGAATGAGCGCGTCGGCCTTCTGGGCGATGGCGAACTCGACGAGCAGGCCGTCAAAGAGAACAGCGGTCACGTTCGGGTATTTGGCGATGTTGGCCTGAACCAGTCCGAGGCGCTGTTCGGGGGTGAATAGCGGGCCCTTTCCCGGGTTGCGGGCGATGGCGACCGTGATGCGGTCAAACAGCCGGGTCGCGCGGTCAAGCACGTCGAGGTGGCCGTTGGTGAGGGGATCGAAGGTGCCGGGATAAATGCAGTGACGCATGAGCGCGTCGATAATCGAAGAGGGGCGGCGAGGGGCGAGAACCAAATCGAGTCGTTTCCGGGGTTGCCTTTGGGCCGGGGCGGCCCTGTCTTTCGGCCCGACTCACACGCCATGAACTTACCCAATATCATCACCCTTTCGCGCATCCCGATGATGTTTTTGGTGGTCTGGCTGATGGACCAGTCGTGGAGTTGGGCGGCGACGCTCGGCTTCTGGTTGTTCATAGCCGCTGCGATCGGCGACTGGGTGGACGGCTATATCGCCCGCAAGCGCAACCTGATCTCGATCTTCGGCAAGTTCATGGATGCCCTCACCGACAAGATTTTTGTTGTCGGTATCATGATCGCCTTCGTCGAGCAGGACACGGTGCCAATTTACTGGGTGCTGATCGTGCTGTGTCGCGAGTTTTTGATCTCGGGAATGAGGATGATGGCCGCCGCCAAGGGCGTTGTGGTCGCCGCCGAGCGTGGCGGGAAAACCAAGACCCTCACCCAGCTCATCGCGGTGGGTTTTCTGTTGTTTGTGCCCATGCTGCAAAATGATATCGCTCCCCTTCTGGCGTTCGATTTCTCGGCCTACGCCGACGTCATTCACAACGTGGGCCTCGGCCTGTTTGTGCTGGGGGTTTATTTCACGGTGCGCTCCGGCTGGGACTATATCGTGAAGTACCGTGCGGTGATTTTTGACGAGCAGACATGAGCGTATTCAAACAGCCGATCTGGCCGCGGTTTCTGCCGACGAGTTGGGTGATTTCCTGCGCGACGGTAGGGCCTGTCGGGCGCATGCGGAAGGCGCCAGGCACGTGGGGCTCGGTGGCGGGTCTTTTGTATTTCACCACGCTGTTCGCGGGTCGCCTGGGCGACGTTGGCGTGCTGGTTTTGAGCGCGGCCGGGTTATATTTCTCGGTGGCGCTGTGCGGCGAGGCCGAGTTCCGCCTCGGCGAACGCGATCCAGGCAAAATCGTGCTCGATGAATTTGTCGCCATGCCCCTGTGCTTTCTAGGCTGGACGCGTTTCGCCGAGGTGGCGCCCAACTGGGCGGTGTTTTTAACAGGCTTTGCGCTGTTCCGGCTCTACGACATCGCCAAGCCTTTTGGGATTAAAAAACTACAGGATTTACCCGGTGGTTGGGGGGTGACGTTGGACGACACCGCTGCGGCGCTGGCGGCCTGCGCGACGATGCATCTGGCGTTTTACGTCTGGACTCAGTGTTGGGCGTGATCAGGTGGCGGCCTCGCGCCACGTTGCCCCGATCCGGCGCTGGCCGGGGTCACGCGTATACAGGTAGATATGCGCTTGGACGTGCTTAACGGTATCCATTAACTCCACGCGTTGCCGCTGATAGAGCCCTTCGTCGACGCCTTCAAACACGTCCAGCCGGGCGAGGGCGGTCTCGTCCACCTCCCAGAGTTCACCGGTCACGCCCGCAGTGTCGCCGGCGTCGGCCACCAAACCGGGGTAATCGCCCAAATCGTACATTGCGTAGCCGGGTACGGTGCGCGCCTGATCAACGAAGCGTTGATCGGCGATGTGGTGGTGGTTTTTGCACCCGCGCTTGAGGGTGCCGTAAACAAAAAGGATGGGCATCGGTGGCGGTTAATGGGCCGCGCGCTTGCCAGCCTAAGGCGCGGCGTTGAGTTAAACGTGGCTTGGTGCCGCCTACTTTTGCTTGGCGGCGATTCCCTTGAGGAACTCGACCAGTGAGGGGATCGCTTCCACCATCTCATCGCGACAGGCTTCGTACTCGGCCAAATTGCCGCCGTACGGATCACCGATTTCCTTGTCGGCGGAACGCGGCATGAATTCGCGGAAAAGATACACGTTCTTCGGTACTGGATCCATGGTGACTTGGATCATCGCCCGGTGGCTTTCGGTCATGCAAAGGATCACCACGGCTTCCTTGATCAACTCGCGGGTGAGCGGCTGGCTCTGGTGGTTTTTGATGTCCATGCCCACTTTTTTTAGTGCGGTCACAGAGTTGGTGGAGACGGGCTCGCCAGAGCGGGCCGCCACGCCTGCGGAGACCACTTTCCACGATTTAAGCGGCTCGGGCTGGGCGCTGATCGCGTGGCGCAAGAGCGCCTCGGCCATCGGGCTGCGGCAGATGTTGGCAGTGCAAACGGTGACGATGGTTCCGGGGGTGGCCATGCGAACGGTGGGTTGAAGGGATAGCGTTGGGTTTGAAAGGCAATCCCCGGTTTGGCTAGAGCTTCTTTAAAGCAACCAAGCCGAGGTAGATGTGCACGGCGCGTAAAAGCACCGCATCGGTTGCGGCGGCGGGTTCGAGCGGGGTGACTTTGTCGCCGAGTTGCTTAGAGGGGTCTTTCTTCATCGCCATCCTCGGCTCGCCACTGTGTTCGCGCATCAGGGCGCTTTCATCGTAGCGGGTTTTTTCGAGTCGGTCGGCGAGGAGTTTTTCGGGGGGCGTGCCGCTGGCTAGCGCGGCGAGGGCGAGCTGGGCCGCCTCGGCAGTGGTGTTCACCCCGAGGTCGGTTTTGAAGTCCGGTGCGGTGCGGCCAATGGTAAGGCAACGCGGCAATTGCGCCAGTCGGGTTCTCAGTGCGGGTGCGGTCTCGGGTTCGACGAGCGCGAGGATGAGCCGGTGCGAGGTGGCGCCAGAGGGCTTAATCGAAGCGAGCAGGGCGTTGGCCGCGTCAGTATCGGCCGGGGTGATTTGGCGCAGGTCGATCACCAGGGCCGGGGTGTCCACAGGGATGGGGGTGGCCTCAAGCTGGGCGCTGGGGCGTAGATAGATGAGGCCGGGCGCGAGTTCGGGAGCGGCCTGTGCTGCCGGACACAGCGTGAGCACGCACAGGACGATGGCGGCTAACTTGGGGTGGCGGCCGCAGCGCAGGTTCATTGGCGGTTGAGCTGTTTGGCGCCGATGTCGCGGCGGTAAACTTTGCTCGTGCACTGGATCTGTTCGCACACGGTATAAGCCGCGTCAGCGGCGGCGCGCAAGGTGGGCGCGAGCGCGGTGACGCCGAGCACCCGGCCACCGGCGGTGACCACCTGGCTTGCGACGTTTCTGGCCGTGCCGGCGTGGATAATCTGCACGTTATCCGGCAGCTTTGCAGGGAATTCGATGACGTCGCCCTTCGCGTACGCATCCGGGTAACCCTTGGCGGCGATGACCACGCAGATGGCGTGGCCCGGTTTGGTTGCAACGGGCATGCCGGCGAGTTTTCCCAGGGCGGCGGCCCAGAGTAGGGCGAGCACGTCGGTGTCCAGGCGTGGGAGCACGACCTGGGTCTCCGGGTCGCCGAAGCGGGTGTTGTACTCCAAAACGCTCGGGCCTTTCGGGGTGAGCATGATGCCGATGAACAGTGTGCCGCGGAAATCGATGCCCTCGTCGGCGATGGCGTTGACGGAGGGGCGCACGATCTCGTTTTCGATCTGGGCGAGCAGCGCGCGGGTGACCACATCGGCGGGCGAGTAGGTGCCCATGCCGCCGGTATTCGGGCCGGTGTCGCCGTCGCCGATGCGTTTGTGGTCCTGCGAGGTGGGCAGGATAACGTAGTCGCGGCCGGAGGTGACCACGAGGATGGAGGTCTCTTCGCCGGTGAGGCAGTCCTCGACGAGGATCTGGCTGCCGGCGGCGCCGAATTTGTTGCCCGCGAGCATGTCGATGGCGGCGGCCTCGGCTTCGGCCAGGGTTTGGGCGACGATCACGCCTTTGCCGGCGGCGAGTCCGTCGGCCTTGATGACGATCGGTGCGCCGCGCGAGCGCAGGTAGGCGAGGGCCGGCTCGATCTCGGTGAAAATCCCGCAGGCGGCCGTGGGGATGCCGTATTTAAGGAGAATCTGTTTGGTGAATACCTTGGAGGCTTCCAGGCGGGCACCGTCGGCCTTGGGGCCGTAGGCAGGAATACCGACTTTGGCCAACGCATCGACTAGGCCGAGAGAAAGGGGGACTTCGGGGCCGACGATGACGAAGTCGATTTTCTCACGCTGGGCCAGCGCAACGAGGCCTGCGATATCGTCGGCTGCAACCGGGAAAACGGGGACCTCGGCGGCGATACCGGCGTTGCCTGGGGCGACGATTACGCGTGGGCAG
>JBIIMH010000099.1:0-6653 GCA_044338095.1 Rariglobus sp.
CATCGGTGCCCAACTCGGGCAGCGCGGGGTGCTCCTCCAGCGCAACGTCACCCTGACCGACGAGGCCGACGCGATCGCTGGCCAATTTCGTGAGAGCTGGGTGCGCGCCGACGTGGTCATCACCACCGGCGGGCTGGGGCCGACCTGCGACGACCGCACGCGCGAGGCCATTGCCGGGGCGTTGGGGCAACGCTTGGTTTTTGAACCGGAAATCGCGGCGGGCATCGAGGCGTTTTTCGCCGGACGCGGCCGGATTATGACGGAGAACAACCTCAAGCAGGCCTACCGTTTTGAGCGCGGCGAGGTGTTGCCCAATGCCAATGGCACCGCGCCCGGCCTGTGGGTGGAGCAAGACGGCAAGGTGCTGATCATGCTGCCGGGCCCGCCCAATGAGTTGCAGCCGATTTTTGCCGAACAGGTTATTCCACGGCTGGCGCAGCGCGGGCTCCTGCTCGACCGGCAGGCCTACGTGCAGCTGCGCACGGCGGGCATCGGCGAGTCGGCGCTGGAGACGAAACTGCAGCCTGTTTTCGCCGATTACGGCGACGGGCTGAGCGTCGCTTACTGCGCGCACCAAGGGCAGGTGGACGTGCGCCTGAGTTCTCCCAACGGGCAGCTCTCGTTTGGGCAACTCGACGAGGTGGCCGCCGAGTGCGAGCGCCTTTTGGGGGAGGATTTTATGGGTTACGGGAGCGCTTCGTTGGCGCAAGTGGTGGGTGACTTATTGCGGGCGCAGGAGTGCATGCTGGCGGTGGCCGAGACCGCCACCGGCGGGCTGTTGGCCAGCGAGTTCACGGGAATCTGCGGTGCCACGAAGTTTTTTGCGGGCGGCTGCGTGTGTTACTCCAACGAGTCGAAAATGCAGTTGCTCGACGTGCCCGAAAGCCTGCTTGAACAGCACGGCGGGGTGTCGGCGGAAAACGCGGTGGCGATGGCCGTCGGCGCGGCCGAGCGGTTGTGCGCCGACTACGCGTTGGCGATCACGGGGTTTGCGGGCCCTTGCGGCGGCACCCACGAAAACCCGGTCGGCACGATGTACCTGGCGCTGTATTCACCGCAGGGCATGTGGTCGAAAAAGCTCCACTATCCCGGTCCTCGGGCGACGGTGAACCGGCGCGCGGTGACCGCCGCGCTGGACTGGTTGCGGCGCGAATTGGTCCGAACTCAAAGCGGTGTGACCACCGGAGCCCAGGCCGGCGGGCGTGAGTGACCGGCGCGGGTGTCGAGCCATCAGGGGAAACAGGCCCAAGCTGCGGTTAACGGGGCGTGGTTTTATCCTTAAAAAAACGCTGCAAGGTACTGATTAATCGCGTGACTTGCGGTTCGGCGGGACAGGCGCTTGGTTTCGGGCCCACCATGACCACGGTCACCCTCCCCTCCTCCAACACGCCCCCGTCTATTCCGCGCATCACTGGCGACGCAAAGGCGCTCATCATTCTTTGTCACCTCTCGGGCTTTCTAGGCGTGGGGTTTATCCTCCCGCTGGTGGTGTTTTTGATCAAAAAAGCCGAGGGCGGACCGGTGGCGGTGCAGGCCAAGGAGGTGATTAATTTCCACCTTTCCCTGCTGCTCTACGCGCTGCTCATCTCCCCCCTTTGCATGGTTTTTGTGGGGTTCGTTCTGCTGTCGCTACTCGCGATCGCAGCGTTTGTTTTGGCGATTGTCGCGGCGATCAAGGCCTCCGATGGCTTCGCCTACCGCTACCCGCTCTGCATCCGCTTCATTTCCTGATCGCTAATCAGCGTAACTGAGCTGGGGCGATCCGGCGCTGATCCCGTTGGAAAAACACCCTGCGCTCACGCGCAAGGCCACGCCGGTTTTGGCCGGCTGTGGCCCTGAGCGTGAGCTCAGGGTGGCGGGGGGGGGCGTTCGTTCTCGTAGCCGCCTTAAAATCCGACGTTGATGAAGGGGAATACCTTCGGCAGCGGATCAAACTGGCCCCAGCCGCGCGAGTTGACCTGATTCCACAGGCCGAGCTGCACGCCTTTGAGCGTTTCGGCGTAGTTAATGAACCCGAACTGCACGCCGTGCACATGTTTGGCCGTGTTGACGAAGCCGAGTTGCAGGCCGGAGAGGTCAGCGGTGAATCGATCGTTGTAGTTAATCAGGCCGCTCTGGAAGCCTTTGACCTTGTCGGTCGAGATGTTGATCCAGCCCGACTGCCAGCCGATGACCTCGCCTTCGGTGAAGTTAACCAAACCCCACTGAACACCCGTGGTGGTACCGCCGACATGATTGTAGAGGGTAAAGAGACCGCCAAAACCGACGAAGTCGCCGGTGGTTGAGTGGGCGAAGCCGATGTCGACGCCGCGCATGTTACGGTTCTCGCCGTAAACCTGAATGCGGACGCCGGAAACGTCGTCGGTGGCGGGCACCAGTTGGGGCGAGGGGGCCCACAGCGAGGCCTGGAAAACGGCCGGCTCGGGCGCCATGGGCTCGGTGGCCATTTGGGCGTGGGCCGAGATGGCCAAGCTGCTGGCTACGGTTAAGAAGGATAGTGACTTAAGGGATTTCATTATGGGTTTTAGACTGACGCGTTCGGGTTAAAGCGGACGCGCGATGGGTTAGCGGAATGCTGTTCGGGTCCATCGCTCGGACACGCGAATGCGCAGGCGGTTCGCCGCTTATGCTAATTAGCTTCCAAGTTGAGGGTTACGGCATCCTTGAGCGTGAGTTCAAGGTGTTTGCCTAAAGGTATCCTCGCCCCGCACCCCTGCCTACACGACTGGCGGTTGGCTGGCGTCGCGGGTCTTTTGGCCGAGCTCCTTGATGTCTTTTTCCAACTTGGCGCGGACTTTTTTCTCCATGCGGTCGATAAAAAGCGTGCCGTTGAGGTGGTCGACCTCGTGCTGAATGCAGCGCGAAAACAGCCCGTCGCACAGCAGCGTGTGTGCCGTTCCCTGCAAATCCTGAAAGGTTACCCGAATCACATCGGCTCGAATCACGTCGCCGCGAATCTCCGGAAACGACAGGCAGCCTTCCTCGTAAACGGTTTTTTCCGAGGGCAGCACCGTGACAACGGGATTGGCCAGAGTGAGCGGCATAAACAACTCCAAGGGCGGTCGCCCGCCGTCGAGTTCCCAACTGAAATCGCGGTCGGTGCCGAGCATGTCGACCACGCAAAACTGGAGCGCGCGCCCGACTTGCTGCGCCGCAAGGCCGATGCCAGCGGCGGTGTTCATGGTCGCCACCATTTGGGCGGAAAGCAGTGTAAGCGCGGAGTCGAAGACCGTTACGGGTTCGCCCTTTTTACGGAGCACCGGGTCGTTATAATGAACAATTCGCAGAGCCATAGGTCGGATGAGTGATGAGGCCGTGCAACCTGTATTTGCCAACACCGAGCGGCAACCGAATACTTCGCCGCACATGACGTCGCCCCGCTCCGCTTTTCCCCGTTCCTTGCCGTTCGGGTGGATCGTCGGCCTAGGCCTCGGCTTGCTGGCGGCGGCGTGGAGCGTGCCGGTTAACCTACAGTCGGTTACCCCGCCGCTGCTGAAGCGAGCCGGCGAAGCCACGCCCACGGTTGCACAGCTCGGGCGCCAGTGGCTCGACCGCGAGAAACCCGGCCCTGCCGCCCTCGCCATCGCCGCCGCACGCACCTTGGGCGATCCGCAGGCCGCCCCGCTAGCCACCGCGCTCGATAACACCGCACACCGCCAGCCCGAACTCATCCCGTGGGGCGGCTGGGATCCCTTTCTCGATCCGCTGTTTAACCTCAAGGAAAACACCGGCCGCACCCAGAGCACGCCGGTGCTCACCTTTTTTATCACCCAAAAGGCGCGCGCCCAACTGCTCGCCTACCTGGGCAATTCCCGCTCGCAGGGCGTGCTGGAGCTGTTGCGCCTGCGCACCGTCACCGGCACCCAGCGCTTCGCGCCCGCCATCCAACCCGGAGGTCAGGCCCTCGACGCCGTGATTTTGCTGTCCGCCCTGCTGTATCAGGGCGACCACCTCACCCACGCGCTTCAGCGCGAGGTGCGCGACCTGGCCGGAGCGGCCGTGGCGGCTAACCAGCTCGGCGAACTGGAGCCGGTTTTCGCCGACCTGCTTTCGCTGGGTAAACGCCTCGATTGGGTCCAACTGTGCGAACTGTTGCGCCTGACCGGCAGCGTGAAAACCCTCGGCGAATTCGCCCAGCTCGCCCGGGTCGCGCCTGACGACCTACCCCTCATTTACAGCGCCGCGCACCTCTCCGGCTCCGCCGACCGCGTGGCGACGTACCTGCTGAAATTCGGCCGCACGGGCCTGGCCGATCTCCGCCTCGCGCTCGGCTTTGGCCAAGGCGCCGTCGAGCAGTTGCTCTCCCGCCAAGTGCCCGTCAACCACCAGCCGGCCCCGTCCTTCGGCCCGTTAACCCTGGCCGCCCTGCTGTTTCCGAAACTCGCCCTCGCCGCCAAGTACATGGGGTTTCTCTTTGGGGCGTTTTGCCTATTCCGCGGCCTGGAGCGGGTGCTGCTTGACGACGACACCGACGGTGACCCGGGCCTGTTTCGTGCAAAGAGCGGGCTCCTCGCGCTGCTCACCGCTGCCCTGCTCGTGCTTGGCACCGAACCCTTTTTGTTAAAACCGACCGTGCCCTCCGAATTTCAGCTCAAGTTAACCATTCCCGTTCTCTCCAACCTTTCCGATCCCGCCTCCCTCACGCCCACGGCACCCACACTCACCATGGATATCTCCACCCTTATCAGCATCGGCTTTTTCGCCGCACTTCAAATCGGTATGTACCTGTACTGCCTAGCGAAAATCCGCGAAATCGAGCGCCAGTCCGTGTCCGCCCTGCTGAAACTCCGCCTCATGGAGAACGAGGAAAACCTCTTCGACGGCGGCCTGTACATCGGCATCGCCGGCACCGCCACCGCCCTCGTGCTGCAAGTCCTTGGCGTGATCCAGCCCAACCTGCTTGCCGCCTATTCCTCCAACCTGTTCGGCATCTGTTGCGTCGCGATCATCAAAATCCGCCACGTGCGCCCCTACAAGCGCCGGCTCATTCTCGACGGCCACTCCTCCGCCGAGCCCAAGCCCACCCCGGCCGTCGTCGCCGCTTAACCGCCGCGCCCCCGCGCCATGAATCGCACGCTCCTCCTCATTCTCTGCGACTTCCTGTTGCTGACGCTGCTCGCGCTCACCGACTGGCAGAAAGCCGCCCCGCCCGCCAAGCCCGTGCCGCCCCCGCCGCCTGCCGCCGCCGTGAGTGTCGCCAACGGCGCAGCCACCCAGGACGACGACCTCGTTGCGGTCATGAAGCTCTCGCTGGCCGACGAACGCAGCCAACGCGACCAGGTTGCCCAGCAGCTCCAGTCCACCCAGAGCACCTTGAGCGAGCGCGAAAAAGCCCTCGCCGACACCGCCAGCTCGCTCGACGCCACCCGCCAAAAAGCCGACACGCTCACCGCGCAGGTTAACTCGGCCGCCGCTGAGGCCACGATTTCCAAGGCGCGCCTCGCCCAGCTCCAACGCGATTTGGAGCAACGCCAGGCCGAGGCCGCGCGCCAGTCCCAAGCGCTCGCCACCCTCGAAAAAGCCCAAACGGAAGCCCGCGCTAAGATCGAGGATCTCAGCGTGACCGTGCGCGTGGTGGAGCAGGAAAAACAGCTCCTGCGAACGACCGCCGAAACGTTAAAAACCCAGGTCGAGGCCGAGCGCCAGGAGCGCATCAAGGTTCAGGAAACCACCACCCAGCTCGCCCAAGGCGTGGGCCAACTTGCCGACAGCTCGGTGGCTCTGACCAAGGAAATCCGCGAAAACCGGCCGATTAACATCAACGTTCTCTTCAACGAGTTTTTGGCCAACCGCGTGCAAACCGCGCTCGAAGGCACCCGCCCGTTTTTGCTCAGCTCGCGCACCGACAAACGCGATACCAATACCGTTTTCGTGACCGACGGCCGCGACACCGTGGCGCTGCTCCACGTGAGCGACACGCCCTTTTCCCTGATCGACCCGCCATGGGATTGGGCCTCGCTCAAAGCGGAGTTCCGCAAAGGCGCGCAACGTATCGCAGTGGACCGCCTGGTGTTTCTGGCCATCGACCCGCGTGTGGCGGTTTTGCCGGTGACGCCGGCGCAAATGACGGCGCTTGGGGTGAAGAGTTACCCGATCGCGCTGGAGCCGTTTAAGTTCACCGAAGCGCTGATCATCGCCAACGGCGGCACCGGTTATGGCGAGATCCCCTTCAAACTCGATCCCAGCAACCCGAGTTATGTGCACATGGACAACCGGCTGGTGAGGAAATTATTTGGGGATTTCTCTCCCTCGCGCGGCGACCTGGTTTTGAGCAAGACCGGCGAGCTGCTCGGGATCATGGTGACCAGCAATTATTGCGCGCTGGTGAACAACTTTTTGCCCTCGCAGGTGATTCGAACTGGCGAAGACCTCACCTCTAGGCCGACCGGCAAGTCACTGGAAGACCTCAGCCAGCGCCTGCGCAAACTCCCCCAGCGCCTTCAGTAGACAAGCCGGCTCGTCCAGCGGGCCGCTTTAGGCGAGGGATGGGTGGCGAGTTTCATCAGGTGGCCCCGTGGCCACCTAACGAAGTTCACTGATTCCGTAGCCCTTACAAACCGAGGAATTTGATCGTTTGTTCTGGTGCCGAGGTGGGCACGCGCTGTAGGACCAAGATGCCGGAGGCATCAACGCGCAGCTGCAGGCTGTTCTGT
>JBIIMH010000101.1:0-6646 GCA_044338095.1 Rariglobus sp.
GATGTCGAAGGCGTCATAGAAGCCGCGCTGAAGCGCGAAGATGGTGATCGCCTGGAGCTCGATGGAGATCGGGTTGAAGGCGGGCTGCTTGAACAACTCGACGATGCGGCCACCGCGGTCCAGCTGTGCCTTGGTCTTGGCATCGAGGTCGGAGCCGAATTGGGCGAAGGCGGCCAATTCGCGGAACTGGGCGAGCTCACCCTTGAGCTTACCACCGACCTGCTTGGTGACCTTGATCTGCGCGGCGGAACCGACGCGCGAGACGGACAGACCGACGGAGACGGCGGGACGGATACCTTGGTTAAACAAGTCGGTTTCCAGGAAGATCTGACCGTCGGTGATCGAGATCACGTTGGTCGGGATGTAGGCGGACACGTCGCCAGCCTGGGTCTCGATGATGGGCAACGCGGTGAGCGAGCCCTTGCCGTCGAGGCGAGCCGAGCGCTCGAGGAGGCGGGAGTGCAAATAGAACACGTCGCCCGGGTAAGCCTCACGACCGGAGGGGCGCTTCAGGATGAGCGAGATCTGGCGGTAAGCGACGGCGTGCTTGGACAAGTCATCATAAACGATGAGCGCATCCATGCCGTTTTCCATGAACCATTCGCCGATGGCGGCACCGGAGAAGGGGGCGAGGTATTGGTTGGCGGCGTTGTCGGCGGCGGGGGCGGCGACGATTGCGGTGAACTCCAGGGCGCCAGCGGCCTCAAGGGCGGCGATGGTGCGAACGATGTTGGAGTTCTTCTGGCCGATCGCGACGTAGACGGAATAAACGGGGCGGAACTTGGGGTCGCCGGAAGCCATGCCGACCTTGTTGATGTTCGCCTGATTGATGATCGTGTCGATGGCGATGGTGGTCTTGCCGGTGCCACGGTCGCCGATGATCAGCTCGCGCTGACCGCGGCCGATCGGGATCATGGAGTCGATGGCCTGGATACCGGTAAACAGCGGTTGGGAAACCGACTTACGGGACATAACGCCGGGGGCGATCTTTTCCACGGGGTAGGTCTCGGTGGTGCCGAGCGGGCCCTTGCCGTCGACGGGATTGCCGAGGGCGTCAACGCAACGGCCGAGCAGCCCCTTGCCGACGGGAACGGAGAGGAGTTTTCCGGTGGTGAAAACCTCGTCGCCCTCCTTGAGCTGGGAGACGTCGCCGAGAACGACGGCGCCGACTTCATCGGTGCCGAGGTTCAGGGCGATGCCGATGACTCCGTTGGGGAATTGGATCATCTCGTTGTAAGCGACGTCCGAGAGGCCGTCGATTTTGGCGACGCCATCGGCGACGGTACGGATGATACCGGTGTTCTTGCGGACTGCTTTGTTGGAAAGCTTTGCGATCTGCTGTTCGATTTGTTCGATGACCGTGGACATGCGGGCGGGTGGATTAGGTTTTAAAAAGGGAGCGGGTGGAAATCAGGCGCTGGCAGAAAGAGCGGCGAGTTGGCCGGCGACCGAGGACTCGAAAAGGTCGTCGCCGATGCGCACGCGGATACCGGCGAACAGGGCCGGGGCAGGCTTGGTCTGGGTGGTGACGGGGCGCTGGTAACGAGCGGAAAGTGAGGTGGCGATCGAGGCGAGGGCGGCCGCGCTGACGGGGCCGGAATGCTCGACGACGGCGATGCCCTTGGCGACTTCGGTGGCGATGACTCGCTGGTAGGCGGTGAGAATCGTCACCGCGTTAACCGGGTGGTGCTTCTCCACGTAACCGAGGATGCCAGTGACTTGTTCGCTGGAGATACGCCCGTCAACGAGGCTCAGCTTGAAAAGCTGGCTGACGAGCTGCTGGATCTGGGCTTTGCCGGTGACCATGACGGGGGGCTTGGGGAGGCTTAGACGGAGGCGAGCTCGCGAGCGGCAGCCTCGTTGTAGGCGGCGCGGTCGGCTTCGGAGAGTTTCTTGGCGAGGACCTGCTCGGTGGTGGCAACCACCAGGCGGGCGATCTCGGTGCGGGCATCGGCGAGCATCTTCTTGTGTTCGAGCTCGATTGACTGCTGGGCTTTGGCCAGCTGGGCGGCGGTGCGTTCGGTGGAGGCGGCGGCTTCGCGCTCGGACAGCTCCTTGGCGGTCTTGCGGGCCTCATCGATGACCATGTTGGCGTTGAGCTGAGCGGCCTTGAGCTGGGCGGCGATTTCGGCCTGGGCCTCGGCGAGGCGGGCGGCGGTGGCTTGGGCGTTGGCCAAGCCGGCCTCGATCTTGGCGTTACGCTGGTCCATGGTGGCCAGAACGGGCTTGATCGCGAACTTGTAGAGAACGAAGGCGAGGATGCTGAAGCTGATCAGCTGCATGCCGACATTCTTGGCGTCGATACCGAATTTGGTAACGAGGTCGTGGACAAGACCGCCACCTTCGGCGCCAGCCTTATGGGCGGCAGCGGTCGCGTGTTCAACGGCGGGCGTGATTTCAGCCAGGAGAGAAGAGAACATGGTAGGAGGCGGGAGCTTGAAGAAGGGGAGGGTGGCTCCGGGGCCAAAAAGGCCGCCGGAGCCGGTAACGCTAAACGGACTTACTTGGCGAGGAACAGCGCGAGGAGACCGAGACCTTCAGCCAGCGCCATACCGAGGATGGACTGAACGAGGATCTTGCCCGAAGCGCCCGGGTTGCGACCGACGGCCTCACAGGCCTTGGTACCGATGGCCGCGACGGCGATAGCGGCGGCGATGAGGCCGCCAGTGGATGCGATGTTGCCAGTGATTTCAGCGATGAACATGTGTGTATTACTTAGTTGGTTTGGGTTGCGTCCGGTCGTTTACGTTTGGTGTGGCGCGTAGGCCCGTAATGACGCCCGGACAAAGTTGGGAAAATTAGTGGGCGGCCTCTTTGGCGTCGCCGTGATCATCACCGTGATCGTCGGCGTGGTCATCCCCGTGGTTGCAGATCAGGCCGATGTACACGGCGGTCAGCAGGGTGAAAACCAGGCCTTGAATGAAGCCGACGAGCAGCTCGAGGAAGTAGAAAGGAGGCAGGAAGTGCATGGCGTGGAGGAGGTTTTCACCACCAAACACGTTGCCGAACAAACGCATCGAGAGCGTAACCGGACGGATGAAGATGGAGACCACTTCGATCACGCCGACCACGATGAACACCAGCGACAGGCCCCAGTACATGGCGGGCGCGAGTTCCTTTTTGTCGGCCTTGTTGCCGAACAGGTCTTTGATGAGCAGGCCGGGACCGGCGTAGCGCATCACGATCACAAACCAAGCGCCGAAGGAAACCAGCGCGAGGGCGATGGTGCCGTTGACTTCCGAGGTGTGCGGTCGGATCAGCGCGGTTTCGACGTGGAAACTGCCGTCAACCACGTGGCCCCAGCCGACGGTGCCGACGAAGGGCAGGAGTCCCGACCAGTTGTGCAGAACGATGAAAATGAACAAGGTTACCAACAAGGGGAAGGCCATCGGCATGGCTTTTTTACCCACGATCGGCTCATACAAACCGCGCAATACATTAAGGGCCTCCTCGAAGATCGCCTGACCGCGAGATGGCACCAAAGTGGGCTTACCCACCATCCAACGAATCGCAATAATGATGGCCAAGGTGATCACCCAGCTGGTGAGAATGCTATTGGTCACGGGCAGGCCGATGAAGTCCTTAAGGGACGGAGCGGCTTCATGTCCGCCAGCGGCGAACGCGGTCGCGCCGCTTGCGATGAGCAGCGTCGAGAGGGCGAGGGATTTGACAACAGACATGGTGGCGCGAATGGGCGGTCTTTGAGGGGAAAAGGCCAAACCAAGGAGAACCGCTATGCGTGCGTCAATCCCTGAAGATTACTTCCTCTTATCCGAAGCAATTTAATTAGTTCTACGCAGCTCATACGCTGCGTAGCTAATCAAGCGCCTGATTCGCGCAGTCAATGAAGCCGCGCCTCAAAACTGATTTAGCACCCAGGACGGAAAGAGGCCCAGGGCAACGATTAAGCCTGCCGCCACCAGTAACGTGAGTAGGGTGACCGCCGGCACGCGGACGGGCGTGGCAAGGGCATTCACACTCGGCCTCACGACCAGCGCCTGCTTGAGAACCGCGAGGTAATAATAGAGCGCAACCGCACTCAGGGCGATGGCTAGCAGGGTAAGTCCACCGAGCGGACTGGCTAAACCGCCCGCCTGCAGCGCGGCGACGAAAACCGCGAATTTCCCTAGGAAACCGGCGAGCGGCGGAATGCCCGCCAGCGAGAGCACAAACACCGTCAAACACCCTGCTAGCAGCGGCGAGCGGCGGTAAAGTCCGGCCAGATCGGTGATTTTTTCACAACCGCCCTGCCGTTCCAGCACCGCAATCACCCCGAACACACCCGCCGTGGCTATGCCGTACGTGAGCAAATAATAATAGAGTCCGCCAAAACCTACCGCGTCCGCCACCGCCACCCCGAGCAGCATCACCCCGGTGTGGGCGATCGCCGAATAGGCCAGCAGGCGTCGAAGACTGGTCTGGGCGAGGGCGGCCAGATTGCCCAGCAGCAACGAGGCGCCGGCCAAAAGCGCGACAATCGTCACCCACCCGCCCGCCTGGCCGAAGCCGTTCGCCAGGTCGCCCGCCAGCCCGCCGAGCCCGGGCCAAAGCAAGCGCAGGAACAGGGTGAAACCAGCCAGCTTCGAGGCCGAAGCGATCAACGCAGCCGAGGGCGTGGGCGCGCCTTCGTAGGCGTCGGGCGCCCACAGGTGGAACGGCGCGGCGGCGGCTTTGAAGCCAAACGCCACCAGCACCATGACCAACGCGATCATTAACAAGGGCGACACTTCGGTGTGCGCCAGAGTTGCGGCGATGCGCGACAGCTCCAGTTCAGCCGTCAAACCGTAGATCAGACTGAAGCCGAACAAAAGGAACGCCGTGGCCATGCCGCCAAACAGGAAATACTTGAGGGCGGCCTCGGCGGATTCACGCCGGTCTTTGTCAAAACCTACCAGCGCGTAGAGCGAGAGGCTGGCGAGTTCGAGTGCGGCAAACGCGACCAGCAGGTGGTTGGCCGCCGCCATCAGCGTGAACCCGGTGGTGGCGAACAGGATAATCGCCACGTATTCGGCCGGGTGGCGGGGCGGCTTGGCTCCCGCCGCGACCCCGAGGGTGAGTAACGCCAGCAACAGCACGCCGCAGCGCGTCCCCACGGCGAGTTCGTCCAACACAAACTGGTTCCCATAAACCCCGCCAACCGCTCCGACTGCGACCGATGCCAAAAGCGCCCCCACGAGCGTGAGGGCGGCGAGCACCAGCGACGCCGTGAGTCGCGTCTCGGGCGCGCGGCGGCCACCGAAGGTGAGATCACGCATCAGGACCAGCATGGCACCAACGGCCAAAATGATCTCGGGTTGAAACGCGTGGGCGAGCTGGGCGTAACTGGGGTTAATCATTGGGCACCTCCGGTCCAAATCGCGCGCATCGCCGGCGAATGCAGGCTCGGCACGATCCAGTTGAGCAACAGGTCAGGTTTCAGGCCGATCAACACGATAGCGGCCAACAGTAGCAGCGCGCCCGTTTTTTCCGGCCAGGAGATCGGCGCATAGGCGTGTTCAAGGTGAGTGGGGCGAGCGCCCGCTTTTGACGCGGTGGCTGCATCCGCGTGCTCCGCGCTGTCGGCGGCGGAAGCCAAGGCTTGGCCAAAAAACGCGACTTGGATCGAGCGCAGGGTGAAGGCTGCGGCGATTAAAACACCGAACGCCGCACACACCGCCAAGACGGGGGCGAACTGCCAGGTGCCTATCAGCAGTGTGAGTTCGGCCGGGAAACCGCTAAAACCCGGCATGCCCATCGAGGCCAGCCCGGCGATGACAAACACCACCGCCGCGAACGGCATCAGCCGGTGCAGCGGGAGTTTTTGCAACTCCGCGAGCTGCCGGGTGTGGGTGCGTTCGTAGACCATCCGGCCGACCACCGCGAACAGCAGCCCGGCGATGGCCCCGTGGGAAAACATCTGCAACACCGCGCCCGACACCGCCACCGGGTTGGCGGCGGCCAAACCCAGGATGACAAAACCCATGTGGCTCACACTGGAGTAACCGATCACGAATTTGAAATCGTCCTGCACCAAGGCGACCAACCCCGCGTAGATAATTCCAATGACGGCGAGGGCGGCGATGGCCGGTTGCCAAAAGGCGAGGCCGCCGGGTATCAGCGGCATGGCGACGCGCAGGCAGCCGTAGGCGCCGAGTTTCATCACCACGCCCGCGAGCAGCATGGAAGCTCCGGTGGGCGCGGCGACGTGGCCGGTCGGCGCCCAGGTGTGGAAGGGAAACATGCCGGCCAGCACGGCGAAACCGGTGAAAATCAGCGCAAATACGGTGAGCTGGTCGGCCCGCGCCAGGGTGGCGGCCGCCAGGGTGAGTTCACTCAGCCCGAACCCGGTGGCGTGGCCTGTGGCGTAAATCCACAGCAACCCGGCCAGCACCAGCGCACTGCCGGCGAAGGAATAGAGCGCCAGTTTCATCGCGCCGTACTGGCGGTTGGTGGAGCCCCAGTTCGCGATCAGGAAATACTTGGGCACGATCGCGATTTCGTAGAAAACGAAAAACACAAAGGCGTCGGCGCTCAGGAATACCCCGTACACCCCGCCAATCAGGGCGAGGTAGAAGGCGAAAAATTCGCCGACCCGCTTCTCGATGTTCCAGGAGAACAACACGCCGGCGGTGGCGGCCAAACCGGTGAGCACCACCAAGGTCAGGCT
>JBIIMH010000114.1:0-6315 GCA_044338095.1 Rariglobus sp.
CGGGCTCCTTCCCGAGGGCCGTTTTGAAGCAAAATCCCACGCCATTCCGGGTGGGCTATTGGGACGCATTCAAAGCCCCTGTCATTTTTCTCCCCGGTGTCTTTTTTGATTGAGGCAACACGCACCTTGCGCCGAACGGGAAAATCTTCCACAGCGGCCCCACCAAAAAAATGAACTGGGTTGATCAAACCCGGCTCGACGGCGAGCTCTCCGCAGCCGACGCCGAAGTGCCCGGCAACTACTACCCTAAAGACGGCGTGGTGGTCATGTTCGACGTCGGCAAGGTCCTGCAAGCATCCGGACGAACCACCAATGCCGGCGCCTCCAACTCGGCCTACGTCGTCGATTTCAACGGCCAAGCGCCTGTCGTC
This sequence comes from Rariglobus sp., assembly GCA_044338095.1. Taxonomy (GTDB): domain Bacteria; phylum Verrucomicrobiota; class Verrucomicrobiia; order Opitutales; family Opitutaceae; genus Rariglobus. The sequence continues at coordinate 372 of JBIIMH010000114.1, forward strand.
ACACAGACCGGATCGATGCAGAACGCCCGCACCTTTTCCAATGGCGTTGTGCTGCCGAACGGCGAGGTCATGGTCATCGGGGGGAACACCTCGCAGCAAGGGTTCAGCGACGAAGGCAGCGTGCTCACACCGGAGATCTGGAATCCCTCCACCGGCCAGTGGCGAGCCGCAGCCAACGCCAGCGTGCCGCGGAACTACCACTCGCTCGCCGCGCTGCTGCCGGATGGCCGTGTATGGAGTGGCGGCGGCGGTCTCAGCGACACCAATCTCTCTGCCAACCATCAAGACGCGCAGATTTATACTCCGGGATGCCTTTTCAATGCCGACGGCTCGCTCGCAACGCGTCCCGTCATCAGCGAGGCGCCCGCCTCCATCGTCCCCGGCGTGGCTTTCAGTGTGAAAGCCAGTCCGGGCATGAAGAATTTCACCTTCATCAAGCTCTCCTCCCTCACTCACAGCATCGGCACTGACCTGCGTTTCCTCAACCTGTCCTTCACTGAGGGCGTTCCGGGCAATTACACCGTCCAGCCGCATGCAAACACGAATGTGATGACGCCCGGCTACTGGATGCTCTTTGCCGTGTCGCCGTCCGGGCCGTATTCCGTCTCCAAAATCATCCACGTCCCCGTCGGCAACGGCCTTGTCGTGGAGGGGCCCGCATTTCAGACGCTGCAAATCAATCAAAGCTTTTCGCTGCCCATGACGGCCACCGGTGGCGGCACGCTGACATGGTCCGCCACCGGGCTGCCCCCCGGCCTGTCAATCAACGCCACCACCGGCCTCGTCTCCGGCACGCCGTCGGCGCTCGGTGTTTTCAGGGCCACCATCAGCGCGAGATCCTCGCTCGGCTTCACCGGCAGCATGGAGATTCCTTTTACGGTCGTCCCGCCCACGCTCGGCAGGGGCAGCATCCTGCGCGAATGGTGGTTGAACATCGATGGCAACTCCATCGCGAACCTCACCAGCAACCCCGCTTATCCAAACAGCCCCGCGGGACGCGACACGCGCACGACCTTCGAAGCACCCACCAATTGGGCGGACAACTATGGCACCCGCATGCGCGGCTGGATTCATCCGCCCGTCACCGGCCAGTATCGCTTCTGGATCGCGGGAGATAATGAGGCGGAGCTCTTCCTCAGCACCAACGATAGCGGCGACATCGCGACCCCCATCTGCCGCGTTCCCGATTGGAGCAATTCACGCGAGTGGGCGAAGTATCCTGACCAAGCCTCCGTGCTCATCACGCTCCAGGCTGGTCAGCGCTATTACATCGAGGCCTTGATGAAGGAGGGTGTGGGTGGCGACAACCTGGCCGTCGCGTGGGAGATTCTCGGCGCGAACAGCGGGCCGGTCGTGATCGGCGGACAATACCTGACGCCATGGCCCGTCAACCTGCCGCCGGATCCGCTCACGCTCGGTGCTCTCACCGGTGCTCCGGCGCCGGTGAACACCCCCGTCACCTTCACGGTAGCCGCCGCCGGGGGGGGGAATCCGCAGTTCAAATGGAGCTTCGGCGATGGCAGTGCCGACACGGCTTTTAGCAGCTCCAGAACGGCCACGAAGACCTACGCGAACCCGGGCCGCTACCTCGTCACAGTCACCGCCCTTGATGCCACGGGCAAACAAGTCACATCGAGCTTCCACCAAGGCGTCCACGCAGCCCTGACTGCGGCCCAGCCGCGTGTGTCGAGCACGATGGCCTACCAAGCGCGCAGCGGCGCCAATGCACGGCTGTGGGTGGTGAACCCCGATCAGGACAGCGTCACCGTGTTCGACGCCGTCACGAACGCCCGCAGCGGCGTCATCTCCACCGGTTCCGCGCCGCGCAGCGTCGCGATCGCCTCCGATGGCAACGCCTGGGTCGTCAACAGCGAGTCCGCCAGCATCAGCATCATCAACGCCAGCCTCAATCTGGTGCAAACGGTTGCGATGCCTCGTGGTTCTCGGCCTTACGGGATCGTTTTTGATCCCACCGGCAACACGGCCTACGTCTCGCTCCAGGACACCGGCCGCGTCGTCAAGATCGCCCGCATCGCTCCCGCCGCCATTGCGGGCACGGCAATCGTCGGCAGCGATGTGCGTCATCTCTCCATCAGCGCGGATGGCGCCAAGCTCTTTGCCTCCCGCTTCATCACGCCCAAGCTGCCCGGCGAGGAAACCGGCGGCGTCAGCACGGAAAACGGCCCCACGAAGTTCGGCGGCCAAGTCTCTTTGATCAGCACCGCGACGATGGCCGTCGCCAAGACGATGATTTTGCAGCACAGCAACGATGCCGACACCTCCACGGGCGGTCGCGGCATTCCAAACTACCTCGGCCCGGCCGTGATCAGCCCCGATGGCCGCACCGCCTGGGTGCCGTCCAAGAAGGACAACATCAAGCGCGGGAGGCTGCGTGACAATCGTCCCCTCACGCATGACAGCGCCGTGCGCAGCATTAGCTCGCGGATCGATCTCGCCACGGAGGCCGAGGACTTCGGGGGCCGCATCGACTACGACGACGGCGGCATCGCCGTTACCGGCTGCTACGAGCCAAAGGGCATCTACTTCTTCGCGGCGCTGGAAGGCAGCCGCGAGGTTGCCATCGTCGATTCATGGGCGAAACGCGAGGTGCGTCGTTTTGTGGCCGGTCGTGCGCCGCAGGGCGTTGTGACCTCGCCGGACGGCCGGACGCTTTTCGTGCACAACTTCATGGATCGAACCGTCACCGTTCACGATGTCTCCCCCCTCATCGACGGGGCGGGAACGGATCCCAAGCTCACCGCCACGCTCCACTGCATCACCACGGAGAAGCTCGCCGCCCATCTTTTGATCGGCAAACAGCTCTTCTACGATGCCGCCGACCCTCGGCTCGCCAGCCAGAAATACATCTCCTGCGCCTCCTGCCACAACGACGGCGGCCAGGATGGACGGGTGTGGGACTTCACCGGCTTTGGCGAAGGTCTGCGCAACAACATCAGCCTCAAAGGCCATGCCAATCACGGCCCCGTCCACTGGACGGGCAACTTCGACGAGATCCAGGACTTCGAGCGGCAGATCCGCAGCTTTGCTGGTGGCGCAGGCCTCCTCAACCCAGGCGATGTGTCGCATCCACCGCTCGGCATGCCGAATGCCCTGCGCAGCGCAGATCTCGACGCGCTCGCCGCGTATGTGAACTCGCTCACCACCACCGGCAACAGCCCGCACCGCAACGCCAACGGCACGCTCACCGCCGACGCCGTCGCCGGCCAGACGCTCTTCAAGCAGCTCAACTGCGCCTCCTGCCATAGCGGCCCCCGTTTTACGGATTCCGCGCTGAATGTCCTCCATGACATCGGCACGATAAGGCCCACCAGCGGCAAGCGGCTCGACGGCGTTCTCACCGGCTTGGATACGCCCACGCTGCGCGGCCTTTGGAACACCGCTCCGTATCTTCATGACGGCCGGGCCGGCACGCTCGGCGAAGCGGTCAGCGCCCATCAGGGCGTGACGCTGACTGCGGAGCAGACGAATCGACTCGCGGCTTATCTGTCTCAAATCGGTGACTCGACCGTGAGCGCCCCCGCGCCGTTGAATATCGTCCTCTCCACCGCCAGCACCGCCGTCAGCGGCGTCTTCGCCGTCACCGGCACGCTCAGCGAGGGGCCCATCGGCTTCGCGGAGGGTGACATCAGCGTCGACGGAGGCACGCTCAGTGGTTTCACGCGCAACGGCACCACCTTTAGTTTCAATGTCACGCCCTCCAAAGCCAGCCTCCAGATCAAAATCGCAGCCGGCACGATGACGGATTCCGCTGGCGTCGCGAACCTGGAGTCCAACACCCTCCGCATCGACTACACCCGGCCCGGAGAACCCACCAGGCTGTTGCTCCAGGTCGAGGACTTCGACGCGGGCGCCCAGGGCGTGGCCTACAACGATACCGATGCGGCTAATCACGGGCGCATCCACGATGGTTTGATTTACCGCAGCGGTGGCGTGGACATTACACGCTCCCGCGACGAGGACGGCACGCCGTGCGTCGGCTGGACGGCCCCAGGGGAATGGCTTAGTTTCACCAAAAACCTCTCGCCCGGCACCTATAGGCTCTCCGCTCGCGCCGCCACGGAGTTCCCTGGCACGGCGCGGATCCGCGTGATGGTTAATGGCAGCTCGGTGGGCACATTCGACATCACCTCCACCGGTGGCTGGCACAAATGGCAAACGTTCAAAATCCCCAATGTGAGCATCACCGCCAGCGGCCGCAGCACCATTCGGATCGAATTCCTCAATGGCGCAGTGAACCTGAACTGGATTCGGTTCAACGAAAATAGACCCGAAGAACCCGCCAAGTTGGTCCTGCAGGCCGAGGACTTCGACCCGGGCGCCCAGGGCGTGGCTTACAACGACGGCGATTCGGTTAACCACGGGTTCAATAACGGTGGTTTCTTTTACCGCAACGGGGGCGTGGACATTACAGGTTCCCGCGACGAAGACGACACGCCGTGCGTCGGCTGGACGGCCCCCGGGGAATGGCTTCGGTTCACCAAAAACCTCTCGCCCGGCACCTACACGCTCTCCGCTCGGGCCGCCACGGAGTTCCCTGGCACGACGCGGATCCGTGTGAGGGTCAATGGCAGCTCGGTAGGCACATTCTCAATCACCTCCACCGGTGGCTGGCACGAATGGCAAACGTTCAAACTTCCCTACGTGAGCATCGCCGCGAGCGGCAGCAGCGCCATTCGGATCGAATTCCCTGATGGCGCAGTGAACCTGAACTGGGTGAGGTTTATAAGCACCGCCACGTCTGATTCGACAAAGGCCTCCGTGGCGCTTGCTGGCGCCGCCGTGCACGCGAGTGCGCCGTTCACCATGAAGGCGCCCAACGAGGTGCGATCCCTCACGGCGCAGCTTGTTTCGCCGAACGCCAAACCCGGCGACGCCGCCGCGTCTAATCTGCGTTCGGCGTTGGCCGGAACCTACGACGGGTTGCTGGAGCCGACGTTGGCGCCGGAGGAGCTCGCAACGCAGCCTGCTCTGGCCGGTGTTTTTGAGGGCAGCCGGGGGCGGGGGCTTTTGAGCGCGACGGTGTCACGCGCGGGTGCGGTGACGGGTCGTCTGAGCGCGGGCGGAACGGGCCAAACCTTCAAGGGGGTTCTCAAAGGCGACGGCACGGTGGTGTTTAGCGGCGGCGCGGAGAAATGGGCGCTCAAAAAGACGCAGGGCCGGGTAGTGACGGCGCTTGGGGAGTTGGTGTTGCGGATGCGGGGCGGGGCGCCCGGGAAATTGGTGGGAGAGTTGACCGCGCCGGGCGGGTCAACGGTGATGGCCAGGCTTGCGGCGGAAAAACACGTTTACAGCGCGGCCAAGGTGTTGCCGCAGGGCATGAGGCGGGTGCCGGAATCGGTGTTCAATCGCGCGTATGAGAACGGGCGTTACACGGCGCTCTTTGAGCCGGTGGTGGATGAGGGCGCCGAGACCAACAGCGGCGTCGCCAAGACTGCCTTCCCTCAAGGGGCGGGTTCCGGACTGATGACCGTGAGCGAAGCGGGAGTGGTGCGGCTGGTGGGACGACTCCCCGACGGGGCGACCATTTCCTATGCGAACCGGCTGTCGCCCACGCTGGGATGGTCGGTGTATGCGGCGCTCTATGGAGGCCGCGGGTTTGTCACGGGCAGGGTGCAGTTTGACGCGGCTCAGGCGGGCATCGATGCGGCCTGCGACGCGATGAAATGGGTGCGTCCAGCTGGGTGGACTCCGCCTTATCGGGCCGGCTGGCCGGATGGAATCGCTCTGGGATTCGCGGCGTCCAAGGATGCTGTCCCGGCCAGTTCGGCGAACCCCTCCAGCGTGTTCGGCCCTCGGTTACCTGTGAACGCGGCCCAGTAGTTCGCGACCGTGGCGGTGGCGCTGTCCGGGGGCGGGTTGGATGCAATCGCGTGGCAACCGGCTCGCGTGACCCGGGATTATGTTCTCAGAATGTCGGGTTCGA
>JBIIMH010000147.1:0-5493 GCA_044338095.1 Rariglobus sp.
GGCTGTTCTTGCCGCCGCGTCGGCAGGAGAGCTCACCGATGCATTGCTTGATGACCTCATCCTGCGCAACTGGCCGCGCGGTGAGAAGGTCGTCTCTAAGGATATCAAAATCCGCACCTTCATCGGTCAGGAAGGCATGCGTAATCAGCTCGCGAGCCACGTTTACGACATCACCTACGGATCGATCAAACCGGGCGATCACCTGGTCTGCGTGGACGACTCCATCGTGCGCGGCACCACCCTGCGACGCTCGATCTTGCGCATCCTCTCCCGGCTTAACCCGAAGAAGATTGTGATCGTTTCCACCGCGCCCCAAATCCGCTTCCCCGACTGCTATGGCATCGACATGTCGGAGCTCGGGAAGTTTGTCGCCTTCGAGGCGACCGTAACTTTGCTGAAAGAGCGCGGCCAGTCACACATTCTTCAAGAGGTTTACGAGCTTTGTCGTGAAGCCGTGGCCAAGGGCGAATGCGTGAACCACGTGCGCAAGATCTACGAACCGTTCACGCCGGAGGAGATTTCCGCCAAGATCACCGAGCTTGTCCGCCCCACGAACATCGAGTGGCACGGGGAATTCGAGATCATCTATCAGACGATCGAAAACCTCCACGCTGCGGTGCCCAATCACACCGGCGATTGGTATTTCACCGGTAAATACCCGACGCCCGGCGGGTTCCGTGTGGTCAATCAGGCTTACTTGAACTACTTCGAAAAAGGCGAAGGTCGCAGCTACTGAGCGACCTGTTGTTGAACTCTTTCTGCGGTGCCGCGTGTCGGCACTGCGCAAGGGGCCAATTGTTATCGTCACCACCTTTCATAATTTGCGTTTAATATCGGTTTTCCCGTTCCTCCAGCATGTCGCTCTCCTACGAATCCTCCGGCGTTAACTACGACCAACTCGACGCCTTTAAACGCGCCTGCCAAAAGGCGGCGAAGACCACCGCGCCTCTCCTTGAGTTGCACGGCTACGCCGAGCCAGCCAACACCCGTGGCGAAAGCTGCTACTTGATGGAGGCCGACGACCATTTCCTCGCCCACGTCGAGGAGGGGCTCGGCACCAAGAACTTGGTGGCTGATGCTGTTTACGCCCAGACCGGTAAAAACTTTTATCGCGAAATCTCCATCGATACGGTCGCGACCATCGTCAACGACCTTGTGACGTGCGGTGCGTTGCCCATCTCGGTGGCCATGCACGCCGCGGTGGGCGAGTCATCGTGGTTCACCGACGCCAAGCGTATGGAGGCGCTTGTCGAGGGCTGGGCCGAGGGCTGCCGTCAAGCGGGCGCGGTCTGGGGTGGGGGCGAGACGCCCACGTTACGCGGAATCGTTAAAGAAGAGGCCATCGTGCTCGCTGGTTCGGCCATCGGGAAAGTCTCGCCCAAGTCGCAGCGTATCGTCGGCGATGTGCAGGACGGCGACGCGATCGTGTTTTTGGCCTCCTCGGGTGTGCAAACCAACGGACTTTCGTTGTGCCGTCTTATCGCGTCGAAGTTGCCCCAAGGATACCAGACGCCCATTGGCCATGGCGACCCGCGCACCTATGGCGAGGCGTTGCTGGCGCCGTCGGTCATCTACGTCAAATTCGTCAATGAGTGCCAGCAGGCGGGCATCAAGTTGAACTACGTTTCCCACGTGACCGGCCACGGCTGGCGCAAACTGATGCGTCTCGACGAGCCCTTCGTTTACGAGATCAACAATCCCGGTGAAGAGCCCGCCTTGTTTAAGTTTTTACGTGAAGCCGGCCCGATCGATCTTCGCGAGGCCTATGCCACGTTTAATCAAGGCATCGGTTTTGCCGCTTACGTTTCACAGGAAAACCTCGAGTCGACTCTGGCTGCGGCCAAAGCCTCGGGCTACAAAGCGTGGCACGCCGGCACGGTTAAGAAACAGGGCGAGCGCAAAGCCGTAACGATTCCGTCCCTCGGCATCGAATTTGACGGCAGCACCCTTCAGGTGCGCTGAGCGGCTCGCGCCGGAACGTTCGCTTGCAGCACCGAGATGAGTCTGTGCTGCTGCTGTGGCTAACCTGTCCTTGTTCCGGGCTGCGCGTCGTTTGAGAGGGATTGCCCATCCCCGAGTTGGTTTCACAGACCACAAAAAAAACCGGTCCTCAATGGACCGGCTTTTTGCGGTGTAGGCTTACTTGACGGTGACCGGGACGGTCACTTCACCAGTGCCAAAACCCTTCAGGAAGAGGGTGCCGGAACCGGGTTTACCGCCGGTGACATTGATCGTTGCGCTGGTGCTGCCGGCGGGCACGACGACCTCGGGCATGATTACGCTTTCGGGCGCGTCGGTGGTGACGTCGAGCAATAGGCCACCGGTCGGGGCTGGATTAGGCAGCGTGAAGGTTAGCGTCTGGGTCTGGCCGCGGGTGAGCGAAAGTTCGCTGGGGCTGACGGCGAGTTCGGTGGCGTCGACGCGGAAGGTGCCGATCGGCGAAGTGCCATTGGGGCTGATCAACTCGACTTTGTAATTGCGGCCGGCATCGACTGCGGGGACGAAGAAGCTGATTGAGTTAGGCGAATCAAAAACGGTGCGTGCCGTGGTGCCTTCGAAGGAAACGGTGTCTTTCGCGGTGAACCCGCGGCCTAGGATACTGATGCGCGCGCCGACCGGGCCACGGGTGGTTTCGAGCGAGAGCACGTAGCGACCGACAATCTTAGCGCGGATCACCTCAGTGAACTCTTCGCGGTCGCGGATCACGCCTTGTTGTTCAAATTTGTAGTTAACCAAAAAGTAGTACGCGATTTCGTTGCGACCGGCCGGCAGTTGGTAGTCGAAGTCGTAGATCTTGTTGCCTAGATCGCTCGGGCGCATGGGAAAGCTTTGCCCGTCAATGATGATGCGTACGGCCAAGCTGCTGGGGATGATGTTGATCGACTTCGGCGTGATCCGCGTGGAGATCGTGTAGATCTGCGACGGGTTTTCAGGCAGTACGCCTGGGGTGAGGTTGGTGATGCCTACGTTACAGCCGGTCAGGATAAAAAGCCCAAGGGCGGCACTAATCGAGAGGGCGATGCGTTTAGCGCGGTTAAAGCGGTTGTGATACATTGGGATTTTGTGATTTAAAAGTCGGTGCATACGCAACAGAAACCCCGGACCTTGGCAATGAGCGAAATAAATCCAATGTCCCCAGCGATCGATCCGGTCGGCCCGTTGGGCCTTTATGTTCATGTGCCTTTCTGTGCGTCCACTTGTGATTTTTGTGCTTTTTACCAGACAGCGCCTACCGCCGATGGCATCAGCCGTTACCTGCAGGGTATCGCCGCCGAGGCCGACCTGGTTGAGTGGAGCGGTCGAAGCGTGGAAACGGTTTTCTGGGGCGGCGGCACCCCAGGGCTACTCTCGCCAAAGGATATTCTTGCCTTGGGTGGAATCGTGCGCTCTCGGTTAAATGGTGGCGCGAAAGAATGGACCGTGGAAATGGCGCCGGCATCGGTCACCCAGGCACGTTTGGCCGCACTCAAGGAGGTCGGTGTGACGCGGATCTCGATGGGGGCACAATCCTTTCAGCCGGCGTTGCTTGACGGGATGGGGCGCCAACACACGCGCGAGCAGATTTTTCGCGCTTACGAGCGTATTCGCGAGGCCGATTTTGCCAGCGTTAACATTGATCTGATGTTTGCTCTGCCTGGTCAGGACGAGGCGGCGTGGCTCAGCGATTTGGGCGAGGCCTTGGCCATGGCGCCCGACCATCTCTCGACCTATTGCCTAACGTTTGAAGAGGACACGAAGCTTTGGGTTAAACTGTCCAAGGGCCAGGTGAAGCTGGACGTGGAGCACGAAGCCCGACTTTACGAGACGACCTGGGCGCGCCTGGAGGCGGCCGGTTACGCGCAATACGAGGTGTCGAATTTCGCGCGTTCCGGCCACGCCTGCCTGCATAATTTGAATACATGGCGCATGCATGAATGGGTGGGACTCGGTCCTTCGGGCGCCTCTCAGCACGCGGGGATTCGCGGCGGCAATGTAGCCGATCTGGCGAAATGGCATGCCCACCTCGCCCTCCGCCAACGCGTCACTGAGGATCGCGTCGCGTTGACTCAGGCCTTGCTCGCCGAGGATGCGCTGATCTTTGGCGTGCGCATGAATCTCGGGGTTGATCTGGCGGAATTGAGCGGTCGATTCCCTTCTGCACCCTGGCGTGAAATTGAGCTTCAAATCACTCGGCTGCAGGAGGCTGGCGTGGCCGAGGTAATCGGTGGTCACCTGCGCCTGACGCCTCGGGGGCGCATCATTGCCGATGCAGTGGGTGCGGAAATCATGGATGCCTTCGCTGATACGGCAACAAAGTGAAGGATCCGTGGGTCGCTACTTGCCACGCGGGAATCTTCCGCACTAAGCCTTTACCCCTTATGAAACACCCCGTTCGATTTCTGTCGGTTCTCGTCAGTATCACCGCGCTGCTTGCGGCTGTCGGCTGCAATACGTCCAGCAAGAAAAAAGACTACGATACCATGGTCGCTCGTTTTTTGATCGAGGCCGATGAGCGTGAAGCCTTTGCCACGGTTACCCTGCCGGTCAGTGGCGTGCAGATCGCGGTGAACAACAAGCCCATCGTGACTGAATTCGACTACACGGGTGTTTCGCTGGCGCAGTCCGATCTTGGCAAGTTTCTGGTCTTCAATCTTACCGCCAATGCGGCGCGTGACGTGTACCGTGTCACCGGTAGCAATCAAGGCAAGCGGCTTGTGCTTTTCATCAATGACAAGCCGGTCGGTGCTCGTATGATCGATGGTGCATTCAACACCGGTTCGATAGCGGTGTTCGCCGCATTGCCCGAGGAAACGCTGCCCAAACTGGTGAAGAACTTGGATGGCACCTCGGTTGAAATGCAGAAGAAAATCGCCAAGGCGAAATAACCGGTGAAGTCATCCCGTTTTCCCTGGTTCTTACTGGCAATCTGCCCTGCGTACCTATGGGCTGCGGAACCGAAGCTGGAGTTGGCGTGGCCGACCCCGAACACGGCCTACGTTGAGGGCAAGCCCATCGACGCCTATGTGCAAGCAACCGCCTCGGGCAAGACGACCTCAGGACTTTTTGGCTGCACCCGCAGCGGCGGCCAACAGTTCCACGAGGGGCTCGATTTAAAGCCGATCAAGCTCGATGCCCGCGGCGAGTCACGCGATGAAATCTTTGCCGCAATGCCTGGCGTGGTGCGCCACATCAACGTCCGCGCTGGGGAAAGTAATTATGGTCGCTACATCGTCATCGAGCATGCCGAGGTGCAGCCACCGGTTTATAGCCTCTATGCCCATTTAAGCGCCGTTCTACCGGGCTTAAAAGTGGGGAACTCCGTTAAGTCAGGTCAGGTCATCGCCACCATGGGGCGTTCTTCTAGTGGCACTGTAATTCCTCGCGAGCGCGCCCACCTGCATTTTGAAATCGGCCTGTTGGCCACACGCCAGTTTCAGTCCTGGTACAACTGGAAAAAATTCGGCAGTCGCAATGAGCAGGGGCTCTACAATGGGATGAATTTGCTGGGGATCG
>JBIIMH010000102.1:0-6578 GCA_044338095.1 Rariglobus sp.
CGAATAAGCTAAACTCTTGGTGCCTTCGGGCAGGCCTTTGCCTTGGTAAACGTCAAAAACGTGCACCGCTTCGAGCGCGAAGGCCGTACCCACGGCGGCACGGGCCACCTTGGCGAGGGCTTTTTGTACCTCGGCCGAGCTCGTGGCTTCCGGCACCACAAGGGCGAGGTCGCGCAGGGCGGCAGGCTGCAAACCGAAGGGTTTGTAGCTGCGGCGCTCGGCCTCGGCGCTGACCTTTTCGGATACCATGGCAAAAAAGCCCGCGTACACTTTGCCCGTGATGCCGAGGGATTTGAGGTGGGCAAGGCTCACCAGGCCGAAGGTCGACGTCCACCCGTGTTTGATGTCGCCGGCGGTGGCCGCGTGGCCTTCTTGCCAGCCGTGGGCAGGCACGGGAACCAGCGAGGTGGGCTGACGCTCCAGCTCGATCCCCGCCAGCGCGCAGATCGTCGCCGTGTGGCGTTTGGCCGTGTAAAAGTCGGCGGTTTCGCGGGTGCGCCAGGTGCGTTCGCCGGTGTCTTCCGCAATGATGAAGGCGGCGGCAACGCATTCGGAAAGCTGGCCGTTGCGCTCAATAAACACGCGGCCGGTTTCGAAAAACTGCGAGGCCGCCACGCCGCGCGATTGGTTGAGTTTGAGCGTTTCCAACAGGCCGCTCACCAGCGTAGGGCGCAGGTGCGATTGGTCCTCAACGAAGGGATTGGCCAACGCGAGGTCGGCGACCGCCGCAGGTGTTGCCCACGCAGCCAGCTCCTTGCCCGGGCGCAGCGTGTAGTTAACCGCCTCGTTAAAACCTTGTCCCACGAGGGCGTCGGTCACGCGGCGGTTAAACAGCACGATCGGGTCGTCGTTGCCCACCAAGCCGGGCGCGGTGATCACGCTGGTGGGAATTTTTTCGGTGCCGTAGAGGCGCACCACTTCCTCGACCAGGTCGATCGGCCGGTCGAGGTCGTCACGCCAGCTAGGCACGGAGAACGTCCACAAGAGGCCGCCGTCCTCGGCTTGCTCTTCGCGCACGAGGGCAAGCTCCAGGGATTCGAGCGAGGTTTTGATGACCTCGGCGGGAATCTCGAAACCGAGTTTGGCGTTAATAAAAGCCGGGGTGACGGTGATCTCGCGCTCCCAGGGCTGGTCGCCGCCGACGCGGTGAATCGGGCCGGCGACTTGGCCGCCGGCGTGGGCGAGAATCAGGTCGATGTAGCGGTGGGCGGCTTCGTCGAGCGAGTGCACATCCACGCCGCGCTCGTAGCGGTACGACGAATCGGAGCCGAGGCCGAGGCGCTTGGCGGTGGCACGCACCGATTGGCGTTTGAAGTTGGCGACCTCGAGTATCAGCTCGGTGGTGACGTCGGTGACGCCGGCCTCGGCCGAGCCCATGATGCCGGCGATGACCACGGGTTTGTGGGCGTCGGCGATGACGAGCATGGGCGAGCCCAGTTCGCGCGTTTTACCATCGAGCGTGGTGATGCGTTCCCCATCGGTGGCGGAGCGCACGATGAGCTCAGCGCCGGCGAGTTTGCGGGCGTCGAAGGCGTGCACGGGCTGGCCGTATTCGAGCATCACGTAGTTGCCGATATCGACCACGTTGTTGATCGGGCGCAGGCCCACGGCCGAGAGGCGCTGCTGCATCCACTCGGGCGACGGGCCGACGTTGACGCCGGTGATCACCGTCGCCGTGTAGAGCGGGCAACTGGTCGGGTTCTCGACACGGATGGATTTTAACAGGTCGGTGCGGTGCGAGGCGCCGATCGAGGCGGGCGTGAAACTGACCTCGGGGTAACGCAGTTCTTTTTTGAACCAGGCGGCGAGTTCGCGGGCGACGCCGAGGTGCGAAAGGCAGTCGGGGCGGTTGGGCGTGATTTCGATGTCAAAAACCGTGTCGCCGGTGGGCAGCGCGTCGTTGATTGGGGTGCCGGCGGGAAGTCCGCCGTTGAGCAGCAGCAGACCTTGCGCCTCATGTGAAAGGGTAAGCTCCTTGGCCGAGCACATCATGCCGGAGGAGGCTTGGCCGCGGACCTTGGCCTCTTTGATGACGAAGTCACCGGGGAGGACGGCGCCGGGAAGGGCAACCGGCACGCTGTTGCCGACGTCGCAGTTGGGCGCTCCGCAGACGATGGTGCGCACGCCGCCGTGGGCCGCGCCCACATCGACGGTGCAAACCGAGAGCTTGTCGGCGTTGGGGTGCTTGTCGCGGGTGAGGATGTGGCCAACGACCACGTTGTTAAACGCCGGCGCACCGGTGCGAATGACCTGCTCCACCTCGAAGCCGAGGAAGGTGATGGCGCGTGAAATGTCCTCGGCGGACACACCGGTGAGATCGACGTAGGACTGGAGCCAGTTGAGGGAAACTTTCATGGGCGGAGTGGCGAAGGAGGCAGAGTGTTCGGATGCGGAGTTATTACACAGAGGTCACGAGAGGTGGCACAGAGGGCACGGAGTGAGGCCGGTTTTTTAATGCAGTTAAAGATAAGCTCCGTGATCTCCGTGAATCCTCTCGTGCCCTCTGTGTAACTCGCCGTGGTTTTTCGTCTTGGGTTAGGCGAATTGGCGAAGGAAGCGCGCGTCGTTTTGGTAAAAATAGCGGATGTCATCGATGCCGTAGAGCAGCATGGCGAGACGCTCCAGACCCATGCCGAAGGCGTACCCGCTCCAGGCCTCAGGATCGTAGCCGACGTCTTTAAACACGATCGGGTCGACCATGCCGCAGCCACCGATTTCGATCCATTCCTTGTTCACCTTGGGCAGGTGGCGGGCGGACAGGTCCACCTCGAAGCTGGGTTCGGTGTAACCGAAATAGTGCGGGCGGAAACGCGTCTTGGTGTCTTTGCCGAGCAGCGAGGCGAAGATATAATCAAGCAGCGCCTTGAGGTCGCGCACGGTGACGTTTTTGTCGACGTAGAGGCACTCAAGTTGGTGGAAGTTGGCCGAGTGGGTGGCGTCGGTGGTGTCGCGGCGATAAACGCGGCCCGGCGAGACGATGCGGATGGGCGGCTGGCCTTTGAGCAAAGTGCGGATTTGCACCGATGAGGTGTGCGTGCGCAGCAGGTATTTCTCGTCGGGATTCTTTTTGGCGACGTTGCCGAAGCGGGCCGATTCGGGGAGGTAAAAGGTGTCCTGGGCGTCACGTGCCGGGTGGTCGGCGGGCGTGTTCAGCGCGTCGAAACAGTAGTACTCGGTTTCGACCTCCGGGCCCTCGACCACGGTGAAGCCGACCTTGCGGAGGATGCGCGTCATCTCCTCGCGTACGAGCGTGAGCGGGTGCTGGGTGCCGGGAGCGCGGTCGGGCGAGGGCAGGGTGGGGTCGATCGCGGGCCCGAGCTGGGCGGCGAGAGCGGCCGCCTCGATGCGGGCCAGCGCGGCGTCGAGGTGGGCCTGGAGCGCGGTCTTGGCCTCGTTGATCAGTTTGCCGACGACCGGCTTCTGCTCCTTGGGCACGGAGCCCATCTGCTTCATGAGGGCGGTGAACTCACCGTTGGGGCCGACGTAACGCGCCTTGGCGGCCTCGAAGTCGGGACGCGTGACGACGGCGGGCAGTTCGCTGGCGGCTTTGGCGAGAAGGGCGGAGAGCAGGTCTTGCATGAAGGAGGAGTTCGAAGGCAAACGGGCCGGGATGAAAAACAAAAAGGACGGCACCTCAAAAATGAGGCCCGTCCTTCAGTAAGACGCCCCGTCTCGAGAGAGGCGGGGCGGGCTTGGGAAGCGAGCCGGGCAGGCTCGCGTTTTTAAGAGTTAGACCTTCGCGGCGGCTGCAGCGGCGATCTTGGTCTTCAACGCGGCCTTAACTTGGTTAACGACGGCGGTGAAGGCGGCTTCGTCACGGATCGCGAGATCGGACAGAACCTTGCGGTCGAGACCGATGTTGGCGGCGTGGAGACCCTCGATGAAGCGGCTGTAGCTGAGGTCATGAAGACGCACAGCAGCGCTCAAACGGATGATCCAGAGGCTGCGGAATTCGGCCTTCTTCTTCTTACGATCGCGGTAAGCGTACTGCCAAGCGTGTTGGACAGCGTCTTTGGCGTAGCGGAAAAGCTTGGACTTCGAGCCGAAGTAGCCACGGGCGTACTTCAGCGTTTTCTTGTGCCGCTTGCGGGAAGCGGGTGAGTTTGTTGCACGAGGCATGTTATTTTATTTGGTTTTGGAGCTTTCGGGTCGTCTCGTTAGGATTCACCCGACTAGCTAGTTGTGGTTGATGCCTGGTTTTAGAGGCCGAACGGCAAGCAGCGTTTAAGCGGCTTAGCGTGGCCGGGAGCCACGAGCTTGTCTTTGGAGGCACGACGCTTCTGCTTCGTGCTCTTCGCGGAAAGCAAGTGACGGAAACCGGGCGTGCGGCGAATCAGCTTACCAGTTGCGGTGAGCTTGAAGCGCTTGGCGACGGACTTTTTGGTCTTTTGCATGAGGAGAGCGGCCGAAAACAGAGGCTGCCGTCACGCTTGGCAAGGGGAAAGTTTATCCTTTGTGCGAATAGCACGAATTTTATCTGCCGCAGCGGTGATGCTTGTGCCGTTACGGAGTCGTGTGTATGTGAAGAATTCGCAGGAATCGGTCTGATCGGAGTAGGAGGGGCTGCGAAGGTGAGGCGATCCTCGCCAAAGTCGGCCGAGCTCTATTAGTTGCCGAAAAAACGAAGGATTCCTTGTAAGTAGTAACATTTAAAATGTCGGATTCTGAACGGGAATTTAAACGCAAAGTTCGCCAAGACCGCAAAGGACAGATCCTAGGCCCGACTCCTTAGCGTTCTTTGCGATCTTAGCGTTAAAACTCCGCATCAGTCAGACCCCCGTCCACGTTCAGGTACTATCCGACACTTTTAATGTTACAGCCTGCTAGCGGGTAGTAACACTGAACTTGTCGGATAGAACAGGGGTAGACTGTCTAATGTTATCACTCCCACATCAGTGAGTATCAGTGCTCATAAGTGGGTAACTTTGATTGGATTTTTCGATCCCGAAGCGGAGTTTTTAACCACTTATGGGCACTGACGACCACTGATAAACCGAGTCGAGAAGTGACCTGGCCGCTAAAGAACGGGTATGCGCAAAGAACAAAACCCTGTAGTTCTATGCGATTCCTGCGATCTTTCGCGGCTAAAAGGCTGGAATAATGGCTTTGATTTTAATGGGGCTCAGGATCCGACACTTTAAATGTTACAGCCTGCTGGCAGGTAGTAACACTCATGGTGACGGATCAAAAGCAACGCACTACCTCAGAGCTTAATTCAGAACCTCGATTTTGAACTTAGGCTGGAGCGGCCCCAGCCTAAGTCACCGGACAAGGAAACTCCGGCCCTTTGTTCGCTGGTTTAGCTGTGCGTGGGCGTGTGTGCTTCGGATTTCTTCGGGAAAGCCAAAGACCATACTACCGACAACGCCAGCAGAACTCCGATGATGCCGAGTGACCAAGTGATGGGGAACTTGCCCCCGAAGGCGTGATTGAGGTAAACCATCTTCAGGCCGACGAAGGCGAGTATGAGCCCCAGTCCGAATTTAAGCGCCCAGAACTTGTGCATGACGCCCGCCAGGAGGAAAAACAAGGCACGCAGACCCAGAATAGCGAAGACGTTGGAGGTGAAAACAATCAGCGGCTCCTTGGTGATGGCGAAAATCGCCGGCACCGAATCCACCGCGAAGACGATGTCCGTCACTTCGATGAAGACCAAGCACACAAACAAGGGCGTGGCGTGGAGCACACCGCTTTTGCGCATGAAAAACTTGTCGCCGTCCAAAGTGGGCGTGATGGGCAAAAACTTCTTCAAAAGACGAATCACCGGGTTTTTCTCAGGGGCAATTGGCTTTTCCGATGCGAACAGGATCTTGATCCCGGTCAGGATTAGGAAGATGCCGAAGAGCCAGATGACCCACTCATACTGCATGAGCACTGAGCCTAGGGAGATAAAGATGATGCGGAAAAACAGCGCGCCCAAAATACCGTAAAAGAGCACGCGATGCTGGTACTTGGCCGGAATAGCGAAGTAGGAAAAGACCACCACAAATACGAAGATATTGTCCACAGAGAGGGCCTTCTCGACTACGAAGCCGGTCAGAAACTCGAGCGCAGATTGGTTAGCCAATCGCGCAGTCTCGGCGGCGATCGCGGCGGCACCGGTTACGCCTTGCGCCGCGAGCGCGTCGAGCAAGGGCGGATACTGGGGGAATTTCCACAGCGAGTATTGCCAAAACCCGTAGCCGAAAAGCATCGCGAGTGAGATCCATGCTACACTCCAGCCGGCGGCCTCCTTGACTGTCACGACATGGGCGTCGCGGTGAAACACGCCCAGATCAAGAGCGAGCATGCCGAGCACGAATAACATAAAGAGGCCATAGAGCCACCAGTAGTCAGCGATTGGAAAGAGAATCAGGTTTTGCATGTATTAAAAAATAGGGTCCGAGGGCGGTTCGGCACTCAATAGTTTCGTGCCTCTCATTCAAGGGCATTGTTTAGCTTTGGAATCTTGGGCGGCAGATTCCAAGTTTTTACAGCTTGGATTCTGCCCGCTCACCTACGACCATCTTTCCGCAGCCGTCATCCCCCAAGGCCCTTTCTTATTTAAGTGAAAGTGATTGAGGGTCAGCGGATAAAAT
>JBIIMH010000103.1:0-6548 GCA_044338095.1 Rariglobus sp.
GCTGCGGGTGCGTCCGGTGCTGGAGAAGTATTTCAACTTTGAGGTCATCACGCGCAAAGCGATCGGGCCGGGCTGGCAGCAGTTCACGCCCGAGCAGCAGGCCAGCGCGGTCACGCTGTTCACCGAGGTGGTGATCCGCAATTACGCCGACCGCTTCGAGGCCGGCGAGCGCCCCGGGATCACTTATTCCGCTGAGGTGGTGCCGGATCCGAAGCGTCCCGGCGTGCGCGACGTGCCCACCACCATTGATTACGCCGGCAAGAAATACAGCGTTGTTTACCGCTTGGAAAAAGGCGCCGAGTGCTGGCGCATTGTCGACGTGAAGATCGAGGGCGTAAGCATGATTGCCAACTGGCGCGCCCAGTTAAATCCTCTGTTCCAGCACGGCGGCGCCCCCGAAGTGCTCGCTTCGTTAAAACAAAACCTGTCCAACTCCGTCGCCAAATGAACACCCGCATCCCGCTCCTGCTGACTTTTTCGCTGCTCGTCGCAGCCACCTCCCCGTTCGCACGCGCTCAGAAAACCCCTGCCGCGCCGGATCCGGCGGTGGTTGAGGAGATGGACGAGTATGCGAGCGTGCCGATCTCCGATCCGCTCGAACGCATGAACCGGGCGATTTTCAAGTTCAACGATGGGCTCTACACCTACGCGCTACGCCCCATTTCCAAGGGCTACGTGGCGGTGGTGCCCAAAGCGGGTCGTGACGGGATCGAGAACTTTTTCAACAACCTGTTGTACCCGGTGCGCGTGGTGAATTGCACCCTTCAGGGTAAGTTCAGCCGCGCGGGGTTGGAGACCGGCAAATTCGCGGTCAACACGGTGGCGGGTTTGGGCGGGTTCATCCGCATTTCCGACGACGTTCCGGCGCTTGCCTCGATTCCGCGTGAAGACACCGGCCAGACCCTCGGCGTGTGGCGCATCGGCCCGGGCCCGTATTTGGTGCTGCCGTTGTTTGGACCCGGCACCGTGCGCGATACGGTGGGTATGTTCGGGGACCGTTACCTTTCCCCGCTCAATTGGGACATCCAGCAGAACGTCGAGTGGTACAACTGGAAGGTGCGAACCGGCGTGGACGTGGTCAACGGGGTGCAGCGCCTGCCCGGCACGTTCAAGACCCTAGACGCCGTGCGCAAAGACGCGCTCGATCCCTACATCGCTGTGCGCAGCTCCTACGTCCAGTACCGCGAAGCCGCGGTTAAGCAGTAACCTGTTGCGGCTTTCGGGTTAAGTTAACCTCCTCCAAATCCTTGTGCGTATCAGTGGCGGCGCGGCGCGAGGCGTCACCTTGCAGGTTCCCAAAGGTGACCTGACGCGCCCGGCCACCGATGGGATGAGGCAGGCGGTGTTTTCCAGTTTGGCGGCGCGGCTGGCCGAGGCGCGTTTTGTGGACCTTTTTGCCGGCAGCGGCGCTTACGGTCTGGAGGCGTTCAGTCGCGGGGCGCTTGGCGGTGTGTTTGTGGAGAAAAACCCCAAGGCGGCCGATTGCATCCGCAAAAACATCGCGGCGGTCGCCAAAAGCGCGGGGCGGCAGGAAGCGGGCTTAAGCCTGCGGGCGGCGGATGTTTTGACCTGGGCCCCAGCGCCGGGCGAGGCGCCGGATCTGGTGTTTATTGACCCACCCTACGAAGTGATCGCGGAGGTGGGTCTGCGGTTGTTTGCGCGCATGTCTGAGTGGTGGCCGGTGACGGCTGACCCGGTGGTGGTGTTTGAGATGCCTGGCGAAGTCACTTTGGAGCCGCCGGGCTGGACGTGTGTGAAGCGCCTGGGCAAAGGCGCGCGCCAGCCGACCACGGCGTTTTTCCGCCGAGTTGGCGGTTAACAAGAGGCGGGCGTGGACGTAAAAAGTAGCGCAGACTTGCAGTCTGCATTTTAAATCGGAGCAGACTGGAAGTCTGGGCCGTTGACCAGGCCGACGTCCACGCAGTCGCCTTCGCGGGGGCGCAGAACATCGAGAATGTGTTTGGCCCGCGCATCGGTGCGGGGCAGGGGATCCGCAAGTTCGGCGGCATCGAAGGGAACGAGATTCCAAAGAAATACAAAAGAATCGGTTTAGCTATTAATTATCAATAATTTGCGCTAATAAAAACAGGGAATTCGTAGCTTCTGGATTAGTGTATCTTAGTGGTTATTAGTGGTTAAAAATCCGGTTTTTTTAAGGTTGGATGATGGGGCGCTACTGACGTGATCACGGTAGTAGTCGGTTTTTAATTCGTTTGAATGCAAAATCGTGTGAGTTGAAAAACGGGTGATTTGGCCGCACGAAAGTACCGGAGTCGCAAAAACGGGGAAGGCGTTCCGGTTTGATCTGGTTTGCTCGACCGTCGTGAGCCCCGTTACACCCCGATCCACACCAACCCGAGGCGCAGCCAGAGCGGAATGAGGAAAATCCCCAGCGCGGTCGTGCCGATCACGATCTGCACGGCGGTGAGCGGCCTGCCTCCGTAATGTTGCGCGATCACCAGCGGCATGACCCCGGCCGGCATCGCCGCCTGCACGATCATCACGCGCTTCAAATCATCGGGCAGCGGCAGGAACTTCGCCATGACCAGAAACAGCAACGGCAAAACCCCGAGCCGTAGCACGCTCGAACCCAGGGTGACACGCAGGTCGAACAGTTCACGCGGGCGCTCCAGGTGCTTCATCAGAGTGGCCCCGATCAACAGCAGCCCAAGGGGCACCGCGCACGCCGCGCTCACGTGTATTACATTGCTGGCGACGGAGGGCATGAAACGGCCGAGGTCGAGCAGGTTGCCCAACACCGCAGCCAGAAGCGCGAGCACCGGAGCGTTGATGAGCTTGCGCCAGCCCTCGCGCAGCGACAGCCCCGCGAGCATAAGAATGCCCACCGACCAAATGGCGGCCTCGCAGCCGACGTTGTACACCAGCAAGACGCCCAGGCTGCTCTCCTTAAACAACGCCACCATAAGCGGAATCGCCACGTAGCCGTAATTGTAGATGCCGGTGGAAAACGCGAAGGTGCGCAGGCCCTCGCCGACGGTGAGCCCAAGCAGGCGGCCCACATAAAAACCGATGTAAATGCCCATCGTGATGGTGACAAAACCCATCAGCGGCGCGAACAGCAGGTTGCCCGGCTGGCGCAGAGCGGCGTTGCCCAAGACGTTCTCAAAAATCAGGCACGGGTAAAGAAAGCCCATGACCAGCTTGAGCAGGCTGGCGTCGGCCTCGGGCGAGAGCCAACGCAGGCGGCGCATGACCGCCCCGAGCGCGATCAGGATAAAAACGGGCAGGACCAGCAGCAATAATTGCCAATACGAGGGCAGCATGGGCGGAGCCTTCCGTTCTTACGCGTCTGCCGCCATCGCCTGACCCGCCAGCCAGCCGGTTGTCCACGCCGCCTGGAAGTTAAATCCGCCCGTGATGCCGTCGATGTTGAGCACCTCGCCGGCGAAATGCAGGCCCGGACACACGCGGCTCTCCATCGTCTTGAAATCCACCTCGCGCAACTGCACGCCGCCACACGTCACAAACTCATCCTTGTTGAGACTCTTGCCTTCGACGGTGAAGGCGGCCGCCGCAACCTGGCCGGCGAGCGTCAGCAGCGAGGCGTTCGACACGGAGGTCCAGACCGTCTCCGGCTTGAGCCCGGCGGCGATGATCAAGCGCTCCCACAGGCGCGCGGGCAGCGCGAACGGATTCCAGGTGGCAATTTGTTTTTTGAGGTTGGCCAAACGGGCGGCCACCAGCGTCTCCATCGTCTGCGCGACCGTGCGTCCCTCCGCCCAGGAAACCACGAGGGTAAATTGATAGCCGCAGTCGGCGAGTTGCCGCGCACCCCACGCCGAGAGCTTGAGGATGGCCGGCCCGCTCATGCCCCAGTGCGTGATGAGCAGCCCGCCGGAATCCTTGAGCTGCGTGCCCTGCACCGACGTGGCGGCAGCGGGGACACTCAGGCCCTCCAAACCGCGGATACGCGCATCATCGATGTGGAACGTGAACAGGGACGGCACCGGGGGCTCAATGGTGTGGCCGAGCTCGGCGGCGATGAGCTGGCCGGCCGAGCCCTTGGTGCCGCCGGTGGCGATGAGCACGCGGTCGAACTCGCCCACGGAGTTGTCGGTAAATTCAACGCGGAAAACCTTTCCCAGGTGCGCGCCTGAAGCCTCGCCTTCGGACGGGTCGACGCGCTCGATGCGGCGCACGCCCATGGTGGTAAACACCTTCACGCCGGCCTGATCGGCGGTGCGGCGCAGGCAGTCCACGATGGTGCCGGAGTCGTCGGTCACGGGAAACATGCGCCCGTCGGCTTCGGTTTTGAGTTCGACGCCGCGCTTGGAGAACCAGGCGATGGTTTCGCGCGGGCCGAAGCGGTTGAACGGCCCGAGCAGTTCGCGCCCACCACGCGGGTAACGCTTCACCAGGTCCCGCGGTTCGGGGCAGGCGTGGGTGACGTTGCAACGACCGCCGCCGGAGATGCGCACCTTGGCCAGCGGGTGGGCGGTCGCCTCGTATAGCACGACGCGCACGGCCGGGTTGGCCTCCGCGCAGGCAATCGCCGCGAAAAAGCCCGCGGCGCCGCCGCCGATCACGATCACCCGATTAGAAGTCAAAGCCATGGGGCGCAGAGTGGGCGCGCCGTGGTGGTTGTCGAAAACGAAAACACCGCCGAGCCTCAAAGGCTCCGCCGGTGTTTCGGTGGTCCGGATAAAGCCAATGTAATTTGGCCGCCCCTGCGCCCCTGCGTTAAAGACTCGGTTTAGTCGCTAAAGAGTGTGAGTCCGTTGATTTCGCTGGAGCGGTGAATGCGGAAACTATACTGGTGCGGGCTGTCACCCTACTTTCCGCGGCTGCCGGCGGGTGAGCGCCAGAGCGAGTACGGCTGCCCCGCCAAATGCCCCGTAGCTTGATGGCTCGGGAATGGCGGACGTGCTGGCCGTGTAGTGGAAGTTATCCAGCGCAACCGTTTGAAACGTCGTTCCTGTGTTCGCGTTATTATTGAGCCGCAGGGTGACGAGAGCCGACTGGTCGTTCAGCACGCCGAGTTCGAGCGCGCTTAAACTGATCGAGCTCACCGCCAGTCCTGCGGCTCCCGTGGGTGTGGGTACGGTGGTGTAGGATTTGCCGGCGAATTGAGAAAACGTACCGGTGGCACCAATCTGGTATTCCAGGCTAAAGCTGGCGGCCGTACCCGTGGCGTTGGGCGTAAAGAGTTCGAAGCTCAGTGCTGAAAAGCTCCAGTTGCTGGTGTTGGTCCAGCTGAAGGTGATCGAGCCGTCGCGACTATCCGAATTGCCCGCGCGCCAGCCCAGAGCGCGGTCGGTGCCGCTTGATAGTGTCGAGCCCCAGGTCTGACGGGCACCTGGAAGGTTGCGGAAAAAGGTGTCTGTCGTAGCCGAAGCGTTGTTGGCGGTCTGAGTGGCGGCCAAGCTTGACCAGCTAAATGCGGTGCCATTTGCCGTTGCCGTTGACGCCGTCCACACGCCCCAGCCCCCGGGTAACGCCGCACCGAGGCTGTCGAAGTTTTCCGTGTAGCTAGAGGTGACGGCAACGGCGCTCCGACCGGCGGCGGTCAGGGCGAGCGTGAGCAACAACAAGGCGAGGAGGCGGGTGGGTCGGGTTAGGGACATGGGCTACAGTTGCTTGATCGTCGGCGCCTGTTCCGTCGCGTGGGGTGGGGCTGTCTGCCCGCTTTGCCTGGGTGCCGTAGGTAGCTGCGCCGTGTCGTAGCGCAGGCTTCCTGTCTGCTTTTGGGTTTTGGCCCCATCTCCGGGCCCCTGGCAGGCAGTAACACTTGAACTTCCGCATGGTCGCTGAACAAACGGAACGCTGAGCTCCAGCTCGGCTCAGTGCAGTGGAGCGAAAACCTGCAAAAGCCGAGCTGGAGCTCAGCGTTCCCGCCAAAGCGTCGCCAGCGCCTCCAAGGAAAAAACCTTTGGGCCTAAAAACTGAGCTGAGCCCTGACCGTTGGGCCTTTGTTGCTGAACGTTGGCTTTTGGCCGTTTTCCGCGCGGACGTTTTTCCGCTCGGTTCGACTCAGCCGAAGTTTTCCATCATGCCCCAAAATTCCGCGACGAAGTCCGGGGCCTTGCCGGTCACCAGGATAATGCCGGCGCCTTCAACCCACGGCGCGAGCGCGGTTTGCATGAACTCCGAGCCGACGCACACGCGTTGAGGACGGACTTTCCCCTTCGTGATCAGCTGCGCCAGCGCCTCTTGCGCAAAAATGCCATAGGGTTGCGCCGCCGGTCCCATCGTGGGCGGATGAGCTACCCCGCTCGCCAAATCGAAACACACGCCCAGCCGGGGGAAATACGGGGCTTCTTTCTTGGGGTCACCAATGGGCATGGGTTGCGCCCGTTCGTCGAGCCATACGCTCAGGCCGGTTTTAACAGGTAGCGCCTTCCACGCCTCCAGGATCGCCGCGTCCACGGGCAACGGGTCGGGATACGGGGCGGGCGGCAGCTGCAGTTTTTCCCACGAAATGTCTTTGGCGGTCCAGGGGCGATCCACCGGAGTCGTTGCTGCCACTACGGGCAGGCGGCGCAGCACCACCGGTTTATGCAGATCATCCCAGTCGAGCGACGGTACAA